>JAAWDX010000014.1 GCA_022794035.1 Lachnospiraceae bacterium
AGAAGTGGCATTTGCATGTCGGTAGACGTCCAAGCACCAATACATACCAACATGCAGAAGTGGCATTTGCATGTCGGTAGACGTCCAAGCACCAATACATACCAACATGCAGAAGTGGCATTTGCATGTCGGTAGACGTCTAAGCACCAATACATACCAACATGCAAAAGTGGCATCTGCATGCTGATATAAAACAAACCCCAGTACCCATCAACAAGACAACAAGTACTGGGGTTTTTAAAGCAATCCCAACTTTTAATCGTTGCTAAGCTGTGAGGTGTAGAGGTGATAATAAAGCCCCTCTTTTTCCATGAGCTCATTATGGCTGCCGGATTCGGCGATCACGCCATCATTGATGTACATGATGCGGTCACAGTCTTTAATCGTGGACAAGCGGTGCGCAACTACGAAAGAGGTACGGTTTTTTAGCAGCTGCTTAATGCCTTCCTGCACCAACAGCTCGGTGTTGGTGTCGATGGAGGAGGTCGCTTCATCCAGAATGAGGATCTTAGGATCGCTCAGCAGCGTGCGCGCAAAGGAAAGCAGCTGACGCTGACCAGCCGAAAGCATATCGCCTCGTTCATTGATGACGGTGTAGTAGCCTTGTGGCATCTTAGAGATGAAATCATCGGCAAATACCTGCTTAGCGGCGGCGATACATTCCTCATCCGTAGCATCAAGACGGCCATAGCGGATGTTTTCGATGATCGTACCGGAGAAGATAAAGGTATCCTGCAGCATGATGCCCATCTGACTGCGGATAGAACGCAGCGTAGCGCCGGCGATATCGGTGCCGTCGATTTTAACTGCGCCGCTCTTGATGTTATAGAACCGGGAAATCAGGTTGATAATGGTGGACTTGCCGGCGCCGGTAGGACCAACCAGAGCAATGCTCTCACCGGGAGCCACCTGAAAGCTGACATCCTTTAGAATCGGACGGTCCTTCTCATATTCAAAGATGACATGGTCAAAATCAACGCCGCCCTGGATCTGCGGCAGCGGCACCGCGCCCTCCGGATCGGTTACCGTAATCGGCTCATCCATCAGCTGGAAGATACGCTCCAAATAAGAAACAGTATTCACCATCTGATTGTAATAGTTAGAAAGCTGCTGGATGGGGCCCCAGAAACGGTTTGCATAGCTGGTCATAGCCACCAGCATACCCACGGCAATTGCATCGCGCAGATAGATAACGCCAATGATATAGATTAAATAGAAAATTGCTTTAGAAATAACCATCGTGATCGGCCAAATGCTGTGGTTGATCGTAACCGCTCGCAGATACGCTTTGCGGGCATCTGTTGCCAGCTCCTCATTGATCCCATAGTTGACCTCTTCTCTGGCGAAGCTCTGCGTAACGCGCTCGCCGTTGATGCTTTCTGCCAAGTAGGCAGTGAAGTTACTATGCTTATTGGCCTGCAGCTGCCATGCACGGCGCTGCTTACGCTTGATACTAAAGATATACACGCAGAATACCGGCAGGCCGGCAAACACGACCAGCGCCAGCTTTACATTCAGCGACAGCATAAAGATGGCAATCAGAATCAGGCTGATGACCTGCAGGATGACGTTGACAATCCCGTTGGTCAGAAAGTCAGATACGGAGTTTACATAGTTAATCACACGCACCAGGATTTTGCCATGGGGGCGGCTGTCAAAGTAGTCAAACGGCAGCTCCTGCAGATGAGTAAACAAATCGCGACGAATATCGCGGATGATGGCCTGTCCGGCCAGTGCAGAGCACCGGGAGCGGAAGCGGTTGCAAAGCGCCTGAACAACAACGATGACAACCAGAGAAAGACCGGCGATGATCAGGCTGCGGATATCCCGGTTAGGGATCATCTCATCGATGGCATTCGCGGTAAAAAGCGGCATCAAGAGTCCGCAGAGAATGGATACCATGCTAAAGAAGAAGGCACCGAAGAAAAGCTTTTTATAGCGCTTGATGTACTGGAAGCTTCTCATGAGGTGCTTAAAATTAAACTCAGTTTCCAGCGTTTCGTCAACATTATATTTGTTGCGTGCCATTATGCCTCACCTCCTAAGCTTAAATCAGCGGCGGTTGCATAGCCCTGCTGAATGCGGTAAATATTGTAGTAATAGCCCTGTTTTTCAAGAAGCTCCTTATGCGTTCCCTGCTCGGTGATCTTGCCGTCTTCGATGATGAAAATGATGTCAGCATTTTTTACAGACGAGATACGCTGCGCAACGATCAAGGTGGTAGCCTTGACCGGTCTTTGCGCTAAGCGCTGCTGTATGTACTGCTCAGTTTCAAGGTCAACAGCAGAGGTGGTGTCATCGAGAATCAGTACGGGGGATTCCATGGCCAGCGCACGTGCCAGTGCAAGGCGCTGCTTTTGGCCGCCGGAAAGACCCATGCCGCGCTCGCCGACGATGGTGTCATAGCCATCAGGCAGGCGGGTCACGAAGCTGTCGGCGTCGGCATCCTCAGCGGAGCGGTACACGACCTCATTGGGGGCGTCGGGCACGCCGTAAGCGATGTTGGACTCTACGGTATCGGAGAATAGAAATACATCCTGCAGGGCAATGCCGATGCTGCGGCGCAGATCCTGCAGATTGTAGCGGCTCACATCGACGCCGTCAAGCTTGACATGTCCCTTATTGGGGTCGACAAAACGCGTGATCAGGTTGAGCACAGAGGATTTGCCGGAGCCGGTGGGGCCCATGATGCCAACCACAGAGCCGGCGGGAATGTGCATGTTGATATCCTTCAGCACAGTGTTGCCGTCGAAGGTGAGAGAAACATGCTCCAGATCAATGTCGCCGCGGATGTTCTGCGCGGAAACAGGCTGATCGGGGCTGAGAATCTCAGGGGTAGAATCATAAAGCTCATGCACACGTTCACAGCTGACTAAAAAGCGCTGTGTATCGTTGATTAAAAAGCCCAGCTGCTGCATGGGCTCGTTGAGCATCCATGAAAGAGAAGTGAAAATGACCAGATTACCCACGGAAATGTCACCCGTGATGACGAGGAGCGCGCCGATAATGATGGCGCAGGCATTCATGATATTGCCGACGGTCTCCATGATGGGCGAATAGGTGACCCATGCCTTGTTGGCGGTCAGGTTCATATCATAATACTTTTCATTTTCGGTATCAAATTTTTCGATCTCGAATTTTTCGCGGCAGAATGCGCGTACCACGCGGTTACCGCTGATGTTTTCCTGGACTACCGTGTTCAGCTTAGAAAGCTGCTGGCGCGCGGCGCCAAAAATCGGACGTACGGTTTTGCCAAGCTTAATGGCTGTCAGGAGCGCAACAGGCGCCAGACAAAGCTCGATTAAGGTGAACTTCCAGCTGATGGAAAAGAACACGATGAGCACAACAATCAGCATGACGAAGCTTTCAAAGATAGAAAAAGCGACCCAGCAAACAAAGTGGTTGATGGCTTCTACGTCACCGGTGCATTTGTTGATCAGATCGCCGGAGCGGTTCGACATGAAAAAGCTGCGGCTTTGCTCGCCAAGCTTTTTGTAGAGAGCGCGGCGAATTTCAAAGGTAGCACGCTGTGAAGCCTGTTCACGAAAGATATTCGCAATAAAGCGAAGCGTGGAGCGCAGCACGATGAGTCCAAAGGCCAGAAGCGCCAGAGGCAGAAGCTGTCCCATGACGGTTTCGGTGGTGATAGAGGCGTCCTCAAACATAGGATAGAGGATATCATCCACGATCTTGCTGACAATGGTGGGGTCTACAACTGTTAATAAATTAAACAGTAGTGCAAGCGCCCAAGCCGTGAAGAGCTTGTACTTTGATTTCCCTAAAAAGGAAAAAGCCCACTTGATTTGATTCATTATTTATACCTCCATTTTCAAGTGTCACTGTATTTTACATCATTTAAAAAGGCTTGGAAAGAAGTTTTTTAAAGTGTTTTGAATAGTCTATTTAAAAATGGAAAATACGCCCCTATGAATTGAAAGGTTCGTTTAAATTCATGCTGGAAAAAAGCGATGGCCTGCGCTATAATAAGAAAAAATCATATTCTTAGGAGGCACTATGCGGTCGATTAATGTTGGAATCATTGGTTTGGGAGGACGAGGAGAAAGTCTGTTAAAGGGCGTGATTCTGCATATGGATCAGGTACGGGTAGTAGGCGTATGCGATTTGTATGAGGACAGAACGCAGATCGGCTTTGAGGCGGTAAAGGAAGTGCAGCATGAGGAGCCGGTAAAGAGTCAGGATTACCATGATATACTTAAAATAGAAGGACTGGACGCCGTTGTGGTCAGTACCTCCTGGGAGACCCATATTCCGATTGCGATTGATGCAATGAAGGCGGGGGTGCGTCCCGGTGTCGAGGTGGGCGCGGCATATTCTTTGGATCAGCTGTGGCAATTGGTCAGAGTATCGGAAGAGACCGGCGTGCCCTGCATGCTGTTAGAAAACTGCTGCTATGGACGCGAAGAGCTGATGATTAAGGGCATGATTGAAAAGGGCGTCTTTGGTTCTATTGTTCATTGCGAGGGCGGCTATCGCCATGACCTGCGGGATGAAGTAAGCTATGGAAGAGAGAACCGTCATTATCGCAATGCGAACTATAAGCACCGCAATACAGAGAACTATCCCACACATGAACTGGGGCCGATCGCGCAGATGCTGGGAATCCACCATGGCAACCGGATGGTCAAGCTCACCAGCACGGCTTCCTGCGCCAGAGGATTGAATGCATATTTAGCTAAAGAAAAGGGTGCAGAATATGATCTGACAGCATATCCCTTTGCACAGGGGGATGTGGTGACAACGGTGATCACCTGTGCGCATGGCGAAACGATTGTGCTGACGCTCGATACCACGCTGCCCCGTTTTTATTCGCGTGGACTACTGGTACAGGGAACGAAGGGCATGTATATGGAGGATAACCAGTCAATTTTTATTGACGGCGTACATAATGAGGATGACTTTTATTGGGATCGTCAATGGGGCAATGCCAAAAAATACAGGGATGAATATGAGCATCCGATCTGGCAGCAGTATCTAAAAGAAGGTGTGCGCGGCGGACATGGCGGTATGGACTATCTGGTATTAAAAGCATTTTTTGAGAGCGTTGCAGAGCAGACGGAGTCGCCGATTAACGTATATGACATGGCAGCATGGATGAGTATTGGCGTGCTGGCAGAAGAGTCGATTGCCAAAGGCGGCGCGCCGGTGGCGATTCCCGATTTTACGAATGGACGTTGGTTAATGGTTCGCTGATTACATCAGCGAACCATGGAAGTTGCTTGCGCAACATTTTTGAATAGAAAATAGGAAGCTGACTACGTCAGCGAACCATGGAAGTTGCTGGCGCAACTTTCCTGATCGGGCAGCGTCTGTTTGTTTTTGGCAGAGTGAGCAGTTGGTTATTTAGCTCATATCGAAAATTAACTGCCCTTTTTCCTTTTTTCAACGTTGCTACCTAGTCATCGCATCGCTTTTAACGTACCTAATCTGCTATTTTCTACGTTATTTTGGCCTAGTCTAGCACCATCAACGTACTAATCTGCCTGTTTGGCACGTTAAAAGCTATTGTTTCTGATTCGCGTAACGTGCTTATGAGTCGTTAAATACGTTAATTTCCACATTTATTCGCGATTCTAACTACCATTGAGGCGATATAAAAATGGCTGTAGGAAAAAGGATTCAGCAGAGCCAAATGGCCCTCTGAAGAGATATACCGTACACGATTACATATCATAAAAAGGAGGAGAAGATGATTCGATTTGGAACGGGCGGATGGCGCGCCGTGATAGGCGATGATTTTATTAAAGAAAATGTTTATAAAGTAGGGCAGGCCGTATATGAATATTTAAAGAGGCATGATCAGCTGGATAAGCCCGTAGTCATTGGTTATGACCGGCGGTTTCTGTCCAGACAGGCTGCTTCCTGGCTGGCGGAGGTACTTGCAGGAAATGGCGTTTCGATTTTAGCAATGAAGCGGAGCGCGCCAACGCCGCTGACAATGCATATCGTTAAAACGCGCGGACTTCATGCAGGGCTGGAGGTCACGGCAAGTCATAATCCCCCGGAGTATAACGGCATTAAATTCTTTACCGATGAGGGCCGCGATGCTTCGCTGGAGGTCACGCAGGAGCTGGAGGAGATTCTGGATAGTCTGACGCCGGAGGAGATTCATGTTTTGCCATTGGAGCAGGCAGTACAGCAGGGGCAGATCGAATATCTGAAGAATCCTTTTAATCCTTTTATGGATGATATTTTAAGGCAGATGGATACAGAGGCGATCCGCGAACGCGGGCTTCGTATTTTGCTTAATCCTATGCATGGCGCCGGTGTGTATCCGCTGATGGTTATTTTCTATACGACCCGCTGTACGGTAGATCTGATCAATGGAGGGCTCGACGCCTATTTTGGCGGGCATATGCCCGCACCGGAGGAATCTACGCTGAAGGATCTGATCCAGAAGGTGGTGGATGAGAAATATGATCTGGGCATTGCCGTAGACGGCGATGGCGACCGGCTGGGCATTATCGACAGCAATGGCCGTTATATCAGTGCAAATGAAATTCTGGTGATGTTGTATTATTATCTGCATGAATATAAGGGATGGAAGGGGCCGGTGGTGCGCAATCTGGCGACGACACATATGCTGGATGCGGTGGCGGCTTCCTTTGGAGAAGAGTGCTATGAGGTGCCGGTTGGATTTAAGTATATTTCGGCTAAAATTGATGAGGTAGAGGCCGTGCTTGGCGGTGAGTCGTCGGGAGGACTGACGGTGCGCGGGCACATTCATGGAAAGGACTCGATCTATGCGGCTTCGCTTTTTGTGGAGATGATAGCTGTCACCGGAAAGTCGCCCTCGCAGTTTATGGACGAGCTGGTAGAAAAGTATGGGCGCTATGAGATGGTGGAGGCCAACCTGCGGTTTGCAGCGGAGAAAAAAGATGCCATCTATGAGCAGCTGATGGTGAAGCGGCAGCTGCCTGATTTTGGGCGGCCCATCCAAAGGACAAGCTATGAGGATGGCTGTAAGGTATATTTTGCGGACCGATCCTTTATTATCTGCCGGTTTTCCGGTACGGAGCCGCTGCTGCGGATTTTTGCGGAAAGCAATCGGAAGGACACGGCGGCGGATTATATTGAGCGCTTTAAGAAGCTGCTTGGCCTGTAAGGCTGGCAGCAGAAAGAGGATGAAGGCGGCAGGGAGAAAATTCCTGCCGCCTCTTGCATTTTGTGCTGCTTTGAGTATAATAAATCATATGATGCAAAACATTTGATTTAGAAAGGGGCCAGCTATGCCGCCAAAAGCGAAATTTACAAAGGAGGAAATCATTGAAGCAGCCTTTAGCCTTGTTAAAACAGAGGGAATAGAAGCCTTAACTTCCAGAGAGCTGGGATCATACCTCGGCAGCTCGGCGAGACCGATCTTTACTGTATTTAAAAGCATGGAGGAAGTACAGCAGGCCGTGATGGAAGCAGCCAAGACGTTGTATAAAAAATATGTTGATAAAGGACTAAGGCAGGAGCATCCTTTTAAGGGTGTGGGGATGCAGTACATTCTTTTTTCGGTTGAGGAGCCCAAGCTTTTTCAGCTTTTGTTTATGACAGAACAAAAGCTGAGGCCGAATCTATCGGGGGTACTGCCTTTGATCGAGGAAAGCTATCAGGAGATTCTTCTGTCAATTCAGAATGAGTATGATATCAGCGAATCTTTAGCAAAACGGCTGTATCACCACCTCTGGATCTATACGCATGGGATTGCCACGCTCTGTGCTACTCAGATGTGTTATTTTACAGAGGATCAGCTCAGCTCGATGCTTTCAGAGGTATTTCTCAGCATTTTGAAAAGGATGAAGGAGTAAAAACGATGATTGAAGTAAAAAACATTATAAAATCATACGGAAACGGAGCAAGCCGGTTTCAGGTGCTGCAGGGAATCAGTCTGGAGATTAAGGAAGGGGATTTTGTCGTGATTCTCGGAGCCTCGGGTTCGGGCAAATCTACTCTTTTGAATGTGATCTCAGGACTTGAACGCCCCGACAGCGGCAGCGTGCTATATGACGGGACAGATATTACAGCGCTTTCTGATCATGAAGTAACAGCGTTTCGCAGGGAGCAGGTTGGATTCATTTTTCAGCAGTATTATCTGCTGCCGCATATGGATGTGGCTCAAAATGTGAAAATGGGTGCAGATCTGGCGGATAACAAAACGTATAAGGAAATAATCGAAGCAGTTGGGCTTGGGGAGAAGCTGCATAAGTATCCGGGTGAGCTTTCGGGCGGCGAGCAGCAGCGGGTTTCTGTGGCCAGAGCATTAGCTAAAAGGCCTAAAGTGTTATTTCTCGATGAGCCAACAGGAGCGCTCGATGAACAAACGGGGAGGCAGGTGCTGGATTATATCTGTACATTAAAAAATCAACATGCTTTTACAGTTGTCATGGTGACGCATAATCTGAATATCGCGGAGATGGCTAGGACGGTTGTCAAAATGAACAGCGGCAAAATATCGGATATCTATCAAAACGAAATTCAAAAGACGGCTTATGAGATTGGATGGTGATCGTGTGCTGATTAGATTCAAAGATGCCTTTAAGCTGATTGGAATTTCTGTTGTTTTAGGCTGCGCTGTGCTGGTATGCACCATGTTTCTGAATTTTTATTTGGATGTGCAGGCGATTCAAAATGAAATCACATCAGAGCTATCTATGATTTTTTATAACGCGCAGGTATCGACGGCTAAGGTTGTCTGTCTTGTGAGCGGCGGCTGCTTGCTCATTACTTCTGTTATTATGCTTTTGTTTTATATTAGACAGTATATCGAGGCTCATAAAAAGGAGCTTGGCATCTTAAAGGCCCTAGGCTATTCAAATTTAAGGATCGCAAGAAGCTTCTGGGTATTTGGCATGAGCGCCTTGGCGGGAGCGGCCATTGGCTTTGCCGGAGCATTTCTCCTCATGCCGCAGTTTTATGCTTTGCAAAATGAGGATAAAATGCTTCCCGAGATGATGATACAGTTTCATTCGAGCATTCTGCTGTATCTCGTAGGATTGCCAGCCGTGCTTTTGGGCGTGCTTTCCATCGGCTATGCCTGGTATAAATTGCATCAGCCTGTATTGCAGCTTTTAAAAAACAGCGGGCAGTCGGCTGTTTCCCCTAAAAAACATAGGACGCCTCAAAAAAAAGCGCTTTTATTTATAGAGGATTTGAAAAAGGATACCTTACGGTCTAAAAAGGCGCTCGCATTTTTTATGATTTTTGCTTCCTTTTGTTTTTCTGCGATGACGCAGATGTCTTTTAGCATGAAGGATTTGTCAAGTGAAATGATGGGGGTCATGATGCTCATCATTGGTCTTGTCTTAGCATTTACGACCCTATGTCTTGCCGTTACAACCGTGATTCAGGGAAATATAAAGACAATTGCGATGATGAGAGTTTTTGGGTATTCACAAAAGGAATGCTGCCGGGCGATTCTCGGCGGATATAGACCGCTGTCGTATATTGGCTTCATCCTTGGAACAGGATATCAGTATGCGTTGCTCCGTGTTATGGTGGATATTGTGTTTAAAGAGGTGGCGGATATGCCGGCATATCAATTTGACTTTCCGGTTATGCTGGTCTGCTTTGGTGTTTTTGCGGCAACTTATGAGTTTCTGATGCACCTGTATGCTAAAAGAATCAAAAAGGTTTCCATTAAAGAAATCATGATCGAATAATGGAAAGTTTTTTTATAAAAAAGCTTTCCATTGAGGGAGAAGGAAAAGCATTGCTATAATACTTTCATTAAAAGAAGGGAGATGAGAGAATGAGGACAATCATCACAAGACAATTTCAGCAATTAACAGACAGTCAGATGGTCTGGGATCTGCTGGTTGATGCGTATCAGGAGAATGAGGTGAAAGCGCCGTTCTTTGAATATGCGCTTACCTCGAGCTGGGCCGATAAGCGCTATTTGCACCGAAATCGTCTGTGGCTAGAGGAGGGTCTGCCGGTGGCCTTTGTGTTTTATGAATCGCCGGTTACGGATATATATTTTTGCCTGAAAAAAGGGTATGAGGAGCTGGCCGATGAGCTGATCGACTATGCGGAAAATGGTATGCCGGGCAGACCAGAGGAAAAAACACTGAAGCTAAATCCCAAGCAGGAGGCGCTCATCAGGGCAGCAGAAAAAAGAGGATATCACAGAGCCTATATAGAAGAGGAATATGTGATTGATCTGGATCAGTCAGAATTAAATTATGAGCTGCCGGCAGGGTTTCACTTTGTCGATGTGCAGAATGTGGATATGGCAGAGCTTGCGCGCTGTACGTGGAAGGGCTTTAACCATGAGGATAAGGGCGCATTTGAAAACTGGACAGCAGACGATCCGGGCACGACCTGGAATCCGCAAAAAGCTTATCTGGGCATCGAAAGCAGCTCGATGGCGCCGCCGCCTCACGCGACGCATGACCTGAATGTAATCATTGCCAATGAGCAGGGAGAGTATGTTTGCTTTTCCGGCATGTGGTGGGTGCCTCAGAATCAATTGGCGTATATGGAGCCGCTTTGCACGATTCCAGCATATCGGCATAAGGGGCTGGCCGCCGCCGCGCTTTCCAGGCATTATCATAGAATGAAAGCGCTGGGCGCCGTTTGCATGACCGGCGGTGAGAGCCCATTTTATAAAAGCATTGGCTATAACAGAAAGATTCAGGAATACGGCTATCGAAAAACAGCGTTCAAGGAGGGATAAACGATGATGAAGCAGGAGAAACAAAAGCTGCAGGAGTGGCTGCTGCAGAAGATTAAGAAAGAGTATCCGGAGGATATCAGTCTGGTCGTTGTGCATGATCATCTGGTGCTTCCCGGCGATGACTTCAAAAAAGCCTTTGACTATTACGTCCCCGCTACGCCGCGGGGCAATGAGCTGGCGCGCACCATGATCATCCACGAGATCGGGCTGGATCTGTACCCGCGCTCATGGGAGCGGCTTGAGGGCATGGCGCGCATGGAGGATTTTAACACCTGCGTTTTGGCAGACGCGCGCATTATCTACAGCCGTACGCCCGAGGAGGCCGCCCGCTTTACAGCCCTGCAGGCAAAGCTGCGCGCCAATCTGCAGGATCCGGCGTTCATGTATCAGAAAGCCCTCGAAAATCTGGACACCGCCATGGAGCTCTTCAAAACCATGATCTTTAAGGAAGATATGAGCTCTTTGCGGCTGGCCGCAGGATATATCCAGAACTATCTGGGCATGGCGCTGGCGTGCCTCAACCATACCTACCTAAAAAATTCCCAAGAGGATCTGTTAGAGGAGCTTCGCGAGATGCCGCTGCTGCCGGAGGGACTGCTGCCAGCGATGCAGCGCGTGATTTATACGCAGGAGGGCGCAGCGCTGAAGCAGCTGTGTTATCAGCTGATCCGGATGGTGCGCCATCTGATAGAGCAGCATCCGGCGCCCGCAGAGGCGGGAAAAGCTTCTAGTCTGCTGGGATTGGCGGATTGGTACCGCGAGCTGTCGTACACGTGGCGCAGGATTCGGTATTATGCAGAGCGCGGCGATGCGCAGCGCTGCTATCAGTGGGGCTGTATGCTGCAGGAGGAGCTGAATGTGGTGAGCGCGGAGTTTGGGCTGGCGAGCATGGACCTATTGGGATGCTATGATCCTGCACATCTGACAGATTTTGCGGAGAAGGCGGATGAGCTGGAGGCGCAGATTGAGGAGGTGCTGCAGGCGCAGGGTATGGCGCCTGTCCACTATGCCTGTGTGGATGATTTTATTAAAGATGAGCAGACGATATAAAAATGCGGCGGATATTCTGCCGGATGATCTGCTGAAGCAGCTGCAGCAGTATGCGGCGGGGGATATCCTGTATGTACCGTCGCCGGAGAAGAGAAAGCCGTGGGGCGCAACGGGCACGCGGCAGTTTTATCTGCAGCGCAACGAGGAGATCCGGAGGCTTTATGCCGGCCGGATGTCAATTGCAGAGCTGGCAGAGCGATATGGCCTCTCGGCGGAGACTATTCGCAAGATTATTTATCAGTAAAAACAGGGCTTGACTCTGACGCTGCGTGATAGCATATACTATGGGCACACGAGGAGGGAGAGCAGATGCGGACAGTAAAGGAAGTCAGTAATTTAACAGGTGTCAGTGTGCGCACACTGCATTATTATGATTCGATTGGCTTGCTGAAGCCGGCGGAGGTTACGGAGGCGGGCTACCGGCTGTATGACGATACGGCGCTGGAACGCCTGCAGCAGATTTTATTGTTTCGTGAGCTGGAGTTCCCGTTAAAGGAGATCAAGGAGATCCTGGAGAGCCCGAATTTTGACCGCAGCAGGGCTCTGGAGCAGCAGATTACGCTGCTGACGCTCAAAAAAGAGCATCTGGAAAATTTGATCGATCTTGCTCGTGGAATTAAAGCGATGGGAGTAAGCAAAATGGATTTTAAGGCATTTGATACCAGAAAAATTGATGCGTATGCCGCGGAGGCCAAGGCTGCGTACGGACACACAGCTCAGTACCGGGAGTTTGAGGAAAAGTCCAAGGGCCGTACAGCGGAAGAAACGCAGCAGATCAATCAGCAGATGATGCAGGTGTTTACCGAGTTTGGCAGTATGCGTCAGCTTTCGCCGGAAGCGGAGAGGGCGCAAAAACAGGTGAAAAAATTGCAGGCGTTTATCACAAAGAATTTTTATACCTGCTCGGATGAAATTTTATATGGGCTTGCTAAGATGTATGCCGGCGGTGGAGCCTTTACAGAAACGATTGATACGGCCGGCGGAAGCGGTACAGCGGAATTTGTCTACCAGGCAGTGAAGCGGTACTGCGGAAAATAACAGCAAAGAGGATGCCTCTGAGAGACATCCTCTTTTTTGTTTATGTGCTTCTGATAGATTATTTTAAGAATGGGAAGGATCCGACAATGGGCGCATCCTTGGCTTTGCCATTGGCAACCTGGAAAAAGCAAATGATCTTTACGACAAAGATAATGCCCATGCAGATAACGCCGGCAATCGGAATTAAGATGGTCCAGCACAGTACTAGGCTGATGATACCAATCAGCATGGTGATGATCTCCAGCTTCAGTGCCTGACGGGAATGGAAGCTGGCATACGGTGAATCGGAAGCAGCCAGCAGAGAAATGATAATGCCCATCGTGCCGAGCAGATAAGCCGCCATAGCGGTGACTTTGTTTTTAGAAATATCCTCTGTCGTATAATCAGCGGTGTGATCGTTGCTGGCATATACGGGAGGAGCCTGATAATACTGCTGATACCCTTGCTGAGCATTGTTTTGGAAGCCCTGCTCATTGGTCTGCTGTGTCCGAGGTCCGGACTGAGGGGGCGTCTGCTGTGTAGTCTGCTCTGAAATCTGAGATTCCGGCGCTGTCTGGGGCTCCGGTGCTGTTTCGGTCGCCGCCTGTTTCATGGAAGCTCCGCATTGCGGGCAGAAAGCCGCCTCGTCAGAAACCTGTGCACCACATTTTGTACAAAAAGCCATATGTATCATCCTTTCGTAACCGGTTCTTGATTAAAAAAGAGACCGGAAATTGATTATTGTTGATAGAAAGTATAAAACAATTTGTTAAAGTTGTAAATAGTAAATTAAATAAAGATTTGCTTAAGATTTGTTTAGGAGAAAGGGAGGAGGGACCCTATTTCACTGCTTCCCTGACCGAGCGGCAAAGCCGCGTGATGTCATCCCATTTTTTCTCCTTTACCAGCGCATCAGGAGCCATGAAGCTGCCGCCGACAGCCAGTACATTGGCGAGCGCCAGATACTCATGCATATTCGAGGCATTCACGCCGCCCGTCGGCATAAAGCGGATACCGGCATACGGACCAGCCAGCGCTTTCAGCGTCTTTACGCCGCCGTACGCCTCAGCCGGGAAAAACTTGCACACCGAAAGACCGAGCTCAAGCGCCATTTCCAGATCAGAAGGGGTTACCGTTCCCGGAATCACCGGAACGCCCTGCTCCTGACACCAGCGCACGACCGAAGGATTGAGCCCCGGCGTCACAATAAAGCGCGCGCCGGCCCGAACGGCCTTTTCTGCCTGCATGGTAGTATGCACGGTGCCCGCGCCCACCAGAACCTCCGGAACCTCGCGGCTCATGCGGGCGATAGTTTCTTCCGCCGCCGCCGTGCGGAAAGTCACTTCCGCGATCGGAATGCCGCCGTCTGCCAGAGCCCGGGCAAAGGGAGCCGCATCCTTAGCGTCGTCCAGTACCACGAGGGGCACAAAGCGGATGGTTTCAAGGACAGATATGATATCAGACATGAGCTTCAGCCTCCTGCATAAATTGTCTTAGCTGCTGCCGGTTAGGAAGCCCGGTGTTGTCGCCGCGGCTCATTACCTGCAGCGCACCGATCGCATTGCCGCGCCGCGCTGCTTCGTCTAAGGTAGCGCCCTCCAGCAGAGCGCTGATCAGTCCGGCGGCAAATCCATCGCCGGCTCCCACGGTGTCCACGACTTTTTCTACGGCGAAGCCGGGGATGAGGGAATGGTGAGCCGAATCAGCCACATAAGCGCCGCGGCTTCCGAGCTTGGTGATTACAGCGCCGGCACCCCGCTGCAGATAAAAATCGCTGATCATCTGGGCGTTGGCACTGCCGCAGAGAATCTCGCCCTCGCCCTCACCGGGCAGAACATAGTCGGCTTTAACCGCCAGCTCATTTAAGGTAGAGACCATCGTCTCCTGATCGGGCCAAAGCTGCGGCCGTAGGTTTGGATCGAAGCTGATCTTGGCGCCGGCCCTACGCGCCTTTTGTACGGCGTAGAAAGCGGCTTCGCGCGTGCTTTCAGAAAGGGCGGGGAAGATACCGGTCAGATGCAGCAGAGAACAATGAGAAAAATCAATTGCATCAATATCTGCGCAGGAAAGCGTGGAAGCGGCGGAGTTCTTACGATAGTAGAAGATCTCGGGATCGCCGCTAGAGACAAGGCTTTTTAGCATGAAGCCGGTCGTATGGGACGAGCTGTAGCGAATCAGTTGTGTGCCGATCTGGTTATCGGCCAGACAATGAGCAACAACGCGTCCAAACGGATCGGAGCCCAGCTTGGTCATATAAGTAACGGCATGCTCCAGCCGGCTCAGGCCGATGGCTACGTTAAGCTCCGCCCCAGCAACAGCAAGGGAGTAGCCCGTAGCCTGATCCAGCGGGCCCTCGCTCTGCGCCATCAAAAGCCCCATCGGCTCGCCGATTAAAATAACACCCTTTTTCATAGGAAATGCATCCTCCGTTTCAAAATATAAGGGTATTATATTGCATTTAGCAGGCGACTGCAAGAGGAAATAGGGACAGGCAGATTATAGATAATACAGGAGCTGCGTATAGGTGGGCAGCGGCCAATCGGCGGCAGCCACCAGCTGCTCAGCCTGATCGGCATCAGCGCGGAGCGACGCCATAGCAGGCAGTACAGTATCCCGATAATAGGCGGCCTGCTCAGAGAGAGAGGGCAGCTGCTGACTGCTCTGCAGAGAAGATTCGAGCGCCTCCAGCTTGCTCAGGAAGGAGGCCGACAGGTCAGAAAGCTGACGGATCAGCGAGAGCTCCGAATCGCAGGTGAGCGAGGCGGAAAGAGCCTTTTTGTCCAGAGCCGCCTTGGTGAGCTTATGCGTGTACTGCAGCACAGCCGGAAGGATCTGATGGCGCGCCATATCCACCATAATGCGCCCTTCGATGAGAATCTTTTTGCAGTATTCCTCCATGAGGATTTCATAGCGGGAATGGATTTCAGAGACCGTAAAGATTTTATGCTTGGTGAACAGCGCTATGTTTTTCTGGGCAATAAAGGGGGCGATTGCCTCTGCCGTACTGGAGAGGTTCAGAAGACCGCGGCGCTCTGCCTCCTGCACCCATTCTTCGGAATAGTTATTGCCGTTAAAGATGATGCGGCGGTGCGCGGCGATATTTTCTTTGATCAGCTGCTGCAGAGCGGCATTAAAATCATCCGCGGCCTCTAGCGCATCGGCAAATTCCGTTAAAGCCTCTGCCACAATCGTGTTTAAAATGATGTTGGGGCCGGCGATGGAAAGGTCGGAGCCCAGCATACGAAACTCAAATTTATTGCCGGTAAAGGCAAAGGGCGAAGTGCGGTTGCGGTCGGTTGTGTCTTTGGGGAAGCGGGGCAAAATATGGACGCCCACCTTCATGACCTCGCTGGAACGCGCATCATAGCTGGAGCCCTGCTCGATAGAATCCAGAATGCCTGTGAGCTCATCGCCTAAAAACATAGAGACAATCGCGGGAGGCGCCTCTTGTGCGCCGAGCCGGTGGTCATTGCCGGCGCTGGCGACCGACATGCGCAGCAGATCCTGATACTCATCCACTGCCTTGATCACAGCCGTTAAGAAGAGGAGAAATTGTGCGTTATCCTGCGGAGAATCGCCCGGCTCCAAAAGATTCATTCCGGTATTGGTGGAGAGGGACCAGTTATTATGTTTACCGCTTCCATTTACGCCGGCAAAGGGCTTTTCATGCAGCAGGCAGGCCAGACCGTGGCGGCGCGCTACCTTTTTCATCGTTTCCATCGTCAGCTGATTATGATCGGTGGCTAGATTGGTATTGGTAAAAATGGGAGCCAGCTCATGCTGCGCAGGCGCTACCTCATTATGCTCTGTTTTGGCATAGATGCCAAGCTTCCAGAGCTCTTCATCCAGCTCCTTCATAAAAGCAGCCACGCGCGGCTTGATACTGCCAAAATAGTGGTCGTCCAGCTCCTGGCCTTTGGGAGGCATGGCGCCGAACAGCGTACGGCCGCAGAGGCGCAGATCCTCACGCTGCGCATACAGATCCAGATCAACCAAAAAATATTCCTGCTCTGGACCAACAGTGGTGATCACGCGTGATACATCGGTGTGGCCGAATAGACGCAGGATGCGAAGCGCCTGCTTGTTGAGCACCTCCATAGAGCGCAGCAAAGGCGTTTTTTTATCGAGGGCCTCGCCGCTGTAAGAATAAAAAACAGTAGGGATGCAAAGCGTCCCGTCTTTGATGAATGCATAAGAAGAAGGATCCCAGGCGGTATAGCCCCTAGCTTCAAAGGTGGCGCGCAGGCCGCCGGAGGGAAAGCTGGAGGCATCGGGCTCGCCCTTAACAAGCTCCTTGCCGCTGAACTCCATGATCACGGCGCTGTCGCCCTGCGGCGTAATGAAGCTGTCGTGTTTTTCAGCAGTAATGCCGGTCATGGGCTGAAACCAATGAGTAAAATGCGTGACGCCCTTTTCGATAGCCCAATCCTTCATTGCGTTGGCAACAACGTTAGCAATGTCCGGATCCAGATGCTTTCCTAATTCAATAGTTCGGCGCAGCGCCTGATAAGTGGTTTTGGGCAGGCGTTCCTTCATGACACGATCATTAAAAACCATCGTACCAAAGGTTTCGGGTACAGATACAAAGTTCATAGCGATTCCTCCATTTCAAAGCATGTATACTCTTCATATAAAAAGGCGCGGCAGAGAAAACCCTGCAGCGCCTTTGCTGTATCTGCCAGAGAGTATAGCGATAATTTGCAGGATTGTCAATAGAAAATTGCAAAAAATAGAAAAAGCGTTGACAGGACAAAACGAAGGTGCTATAATACCAGCCAGTAGACAAGGACGTCTATGGGTAGGCCTTTGGAGGAAGGGCACTCATAGACGCTTTTTTTATAGATGAAATGGAGAAAGCGATGAAACAAACCGAACAGGAGCTGCTGCAGTTTGTGCAGGAGCATGATGTGAAATTTGTCAGATTGGTTTTTTGTGATTTGTTTGGACGGCAGAAAAATATTACGATCATGGCGCAGGAGCTGCCCAAAGCCTTTGCCTATGGCATTTCCTTTGACGGCTCCGCCGTCCTCGGATACGCGACTGTGGAGTGCTCGGATTTATTTTTGGTGCCGGATTGTTCCACCGTCGTCATTCTGCCATGGGAAGAAGAAGCCGGCCGTATGGTGCAGATGTTTTGTGATATTAAAAGGCCGGATGGCAGCGATTTGGAGGAGGCGCCCAGAACGATTCTGAGAAAAGCCGTGCAGCGTGCCGCTAAGCTGCGGTATATCTGCCGCATTGGGACAGAATGTGAGTTTTATCTGTTAAAAACAGAAGAGGGAGCGCCTCTTTTAAAGCCGATGGATCAGGGAAGCTATGCGGATACCACGCCGCTTGATCAGGGCGATTTAATCAGAAGAGAAATCTGTACAGCGCTGGAGGCGCTTGGCATGAAGCCGGAAAGCGCCCATCATGAGAGAGGCAAGGGCCAGAATGAAATCGATTTTCGCTATTCCGATGCGCTCACGGCGGCCGACAGCTTTATGACCTTCAAGTGGGTGGTCAAATCCGTTGCCCATCGGCACCAGCTTTTTGCCAGCTTTCTGCCCAAGCCCTTTTGGGAGGACAGCGGCAACGGGCTGCATATCAATCTTTCTCTGGCGCAGGGCGCGCAAAATCTGTTTCAAACGGGAGATCAGCATAACCCCTATGCGGAGAGCTTTATTCAGGGAATTTTGGATCATGCCGCCGAGATCACAGCCTTTTTGAATCCCATCAACAATTCCTATTGCCGGCTGGGCTGCTTTGAAGCGCCGCGCTATGTCACGTGGTCGCATCAGAACCGGTCACAGCTGGTGAGGATTCCGGCCTCCTCCGGCGAATACAGCCGCATGGAGCTGCGCTCAGCGGATCCGGCCTGCAATCCCTATCTGGCCTTTGCGCTGCTGATTCATGCCGGCATGGAAGGTGTGGAGCAGGGAAAGAAACTGGAGCCGCCCTGCAATCGTAATTTATATGAGGTTAAAGAAGAAGAGGGACTTCCGCTTTTGCCGCGCAATCTGCGGGAGGCCATAGACATAGCAAGGGAAAGCGAGTTTATCAAAAAGGTACTGCCCGAATCGCTGCGGCAAAAATATTTTGCGCAGCAGGAGAGATGGTGGCGGGAATACGGCAATGAAAATCTGAAAGAAGAAATTGCCGCGAATCTGTTAATTTATTAAAGAAATAGATAAGGAAGAGCAGCGCATGGAAAAGGTTTTACTGGTCTCTCACGGAGAAAAAAATCGGGATATTTTCACGCAGCTGTTGGCTGAGTGCGGGCTGACAGAGGTTTATATAGCCAAAAACACAGTGCAGGCCAGACGGCTTCTGGCAGAATATGAGTTTGCGCTTGTGCTGATTGTCTCGCCGCTGTCGGAGGAATATGGCTGTGAGGTTGCTAAAACGGCAGCGAAAACAACGGCCGGCGTGATGCTGATTGTGAAAAAGGATCACGCGGAGGAGATGACAGAGAAGATGGAGCCGGAGGGCATTTTGGTATTCACACCGGGAATGGGCAAGGGCTTTTTCCGCCATGCGGCGAAGCTGCTTCTCGCTGTGCATCAGCGGCTTGTCAAAACCATGCCGCAGCAGGCCAAGCTGGAACAGAAAATCGAAGATATCCGACTGGTAGGCAGAGCCAAATGCCTGCTGATTCAGTATGAAGGCATGACAGAGGAGGGCGCGCACCGCTACATTGAAAAGGAGGCCATGAACCGGCGCATCACGCGGCGCGAAATGGCTGAGACCATATTGCAGAGCTATGAAATAGAATAAACGGAGGAAATTATGAAAACAGTGTATCTATTACTTGAAAACGGCGCATGCCTCGAGGGGCAAGGCTTTGGCGCCCCCATAAACGGCGACGGCGTCCTCGGCGAAGTCGTCTTCACCACGGCGATGACCGGCTATCTGGAAAGCATTACCGACCCCAGCTACTACGGTCAAATCCTCGTTCAAACCTTTCCGCTCATCGGAAACTACGGGGTGATTCCCAGCGACTTTGAAAGCGCAGCCCCCCATCTAACTGCCTATATCGTGAATGACTGGTGTCAGATACCCTCCAACTTTCGGAGTGAGGGAGATCTTGACACCTTTTTTAAGGCCCAAAATATTCCTGCCGTCTGCGGCATTGATACGCGGTATCTCACCAAGCTGCTGCGTGAGCAGGGCACGATGAACGGATACCTCAGCTATGAAAAGCCGGAGTATCAGACGCTTCAGGAGCCGCTTGCCGGCTATCGCATTCAAAATGCCGTCCAAAATGCGGCCAGAGGCTATTTTAAGGAATATCCTTGTCCCAATGCCCGTTATCATGTGGCCGTATGGGACTTCGGCGCCAAAGAAAACATCATCCGCGAGCTCACAAAGCGCGGCTGCTGGGTCACGCTAGTGCCGCCGGATGCATCGGCGCAGGAAATCAGCCGCCTGCCGCTCGACGGCCTGATGCTGTCCAACGGCCCTGGTGATCCGGCTGAAAACACAGCCATCATCAGCGAGCTTCGTCGGCTCTGCCACGAAACCCGCCTGCCGATGTTCGGAATCTGCCTGGGACATCAGCTCCTAGCCCTCGCGCACGGCGCGAAAACAGGCAGGCTCCCCTATGGACATCGCGGTGCTAATCAGCCGGTTAAGGGGCTGGATTCGGGGCGCATCTATATGACCAGTCAAAATCACGGATATGCGGTAGAAAGCTCCAGCCTGCCGCCGGAGGCGCAGGAAAGCTTTATCAATCTAAACGACGGCAGCTGCGAAGGGATCACCTATACAGATCATCCGGCTTTTTCCGTGCAGTTTCATCCGGAAGCAAGCGCCGGGCCGCTGGACACTGGATTCTTATTTGACCGCTTTTTAGAAAAAATCGAGGAGGAAAAGCAACATGCCGCTGAGTAAAACCATTCATAAGGTGCTGGTGATCGGGTCAGGCCCCATTGTGATCGGGCAGGCCGCCGAATTTGACTATGCAGGCACGCAGGCCTGCCGCGCATTAAAAGAAGAGGGCCTGGAGGTGGTGCTGGTCAATTCCAATCCGGCCACCATCATGACCGATCATGCCATGGCCGATCATATTTATATCGAGCCGCTGAATCTGGAGACGGTCCAGAGAATCATCGAAAAGGAGAAGCCCGACAGCCTGCTTTCCACCCTTGGTGGCCAGACGGGGCTCACGCTCTCGATGCAGCTTGCGAAAAGCGGCTTTCTGGCGCAGCATCATGTGCAGCTTCTGGGAGCGGATCCGGAAACCATCGATAAGGCGGAGGACCGGCAGCGGTTTAAGGATACGATGGAGGCCATCGGCGAGCCGGTGATCCCTTCGGCGGTGGTGAATACGCTGGAGGAGGCGGAGGCCTTTGCCGCGCAGATTGGCTATCCGGTGATCGTGCGGCCGGCCTTTACGCTGGGCGGATCAGGCGGCGGCATTGCGCAGGATGAGAGGCAGCTGCGGGAGATTGCGGAGGCAGGGCTGCGTCTGTCGCCGATTACGCAGGTGCTGGTAGAGCGATGCATTGCCGGCTGGAAGGAGATCGAATTTGAGGTCATGCGCGACGGCAGCGGCAACTGCATTACCGTATGCTCTATGGAGAATATGGATCCGGTGGGGATCCATACCGGTGATTCGATCGTGGTTGCGCCGGCGCTCACGCTGGCGGATAAGGAATATCAGATGCTGCGCTCGGCGGCGCTGAATATCATTCAGGCCATGGGCATTGAGGGGGGCTGCAACTGCCAGTTTGCCCTTCATCCGGGCAGCTTTGAATATGCGGTGATCGAGGTGAATCCGCGGGTGTCGCGCTCCTCGGCGCTGGCTTCGAAGGCAACGGGCTATCCGATTGCACGCGTGGCGGCAAAGATTGCGCTGGGCTACCGGCTGGATGAGATCACCAACGAGGTTACGGGCAAAACGAAGGCCTGCTTCGAGCCGGCGCTCGACTATGTGGTGGTTAAGCTTCCCAAATGGCCGTTTGACAAATTTGTGTACGCAGACCGCAGGCTCGGCACGCAGATGAAGGCGACCGGCGAGGTAATGGCCATCGGAAAGAGCTTTGAAGAGGCACTGCTCAAGGCCGTGCGCGGCGCGGAGATTGCGCAGTATGATCTAAACAGAGAGAGGATGCGCACTTTGACGGATGAGGCCCTGCAGGAAAAGCTGCTGGCGCAGGATGATGAGCGGCTCTTTGCCCTCTATGAAGCGCTGCGCCGCGGCGCCAAAACGAGCGAGCTGCATGCGCTGACGGGGATTGATCTATGGTTTTTGGAAAAGCTGCTGCATATTCAGAGGCTCGATGAGGCGATGCACCTCCAAGAGGTGGATCAGGCGCTGTACCGTACGCTGAAAAAATGGGGCTTTCCGGATCAGGTGATCCCGGCCGGCAGCTGGCAGCATGAGCCGGCGGCCTATCAGATGGTGGATACCTGCAGCGCGGAATTTGCCGCGCGCACGCCCTACTTTTACGGCGCGCACGGCTGCTGCGACGAGGCCGGCGCTTTTATTGCGGCGCGGCCGCAGAAAAAGCCGGTGGTCATGGTGCTTGGCTCCGGGCCGATTCGCATTGGACAGGGCATTGAGTTTGACTATGCCTGCGTGCACTGCGTATGGGCGCTGCAAAAAGCAGGCTATGAGGTCGTGATTGTTAACAACAATCCGGAGACCGTGTCTACGGATTTTAATACGGCCGACCGGCTCTATTTTGAGCCGCTTACGCCGGAGGATGTGCTGGATATCGCAGCCATTGAGCAGCCCGTCGGCGCCGTGGTCTCGTTTGGCGGTCAGACAGCGATCAAGCTTACCCAGTGTTTGGCGGAGCATCAGATCCCGATTTTAGGGACGCCGCCCGACAGCATCGACGCGGCGGAGGACCGCGGTCGCTTTGACGCGCTGCTGGAAAGTCTGGGCATCAAACGGCCTGACGGGCGGGTCGTGCACACTGAGCAGGAGGCGCTTGCCGCGGCAAAAGAGCTGGGCTATCCGGTGCTGATGCGGCCGAGCTATGTGCTGGGCGGCCAGAATATGATCATTGCCTTTGCCGATGCCGATATCGAAGAATATATGAAGATCATCCTCGCGCAGGAGGGAGAAAATGAGGTGCTGATCGATCAGTACCTGATGGGGACGGAGCTGGAGGTGGATGCGATCTGCGACGGCGAAACAGTCCTGATCCCCGGAATTATGGAGCATATTGAGCGGGCCGGTGTGCATTCGGGCGATTCCATTGCCGTCTACCCGGCCTGGAACGTATCGGCAAAGCAGACAGAGCGCCTGATTGAGTATTCAACGCAGCTGGCGCTTTCCCTGCAGACCAGAGGGCTGATCAATATTCAATATGTGATCTATGAGGATCAGATCTATGTGATCGAGGTCAATCCGCGCTCCTCGCGCACGGTGCCCTATATCAGCAAGGTGACGGGCGTGCCGATGGTGGAGCTGGCCAGCCGCATCATGGCCGGCGAGACGCTGCGCTCAATGGGCTATCAGGGCGGCCTCTATCCGCATGGCCAGCAGTACGCGGTCAAGGTGCCGGTGTTTTCCTTTGAAAAGCTGCACAACGTGGACACGCAGCTCGGTCCGGAGATGAAATCCACCGGCGAGGTGCTGGGCGTGGCGCGGACGATGGAGGAAGCGCTCTATAAAGGCCTCGTGGCCGCCGGATATGAGATGAAGAAGCAGGGCGGCGTACTGATCACGGTGCGCGACACCGACAAAAAGGAGATCGGCGAGATCGCGCGCCAGTATGCCAAGCTGGGCTTTGCACTGTTTGCGACAGAGGGAACGGCCCGCGTGCTCAGGGAGCAGGGGCTGACGGCGCAGCCAGTAAAGAAGATTCATGAGGGCGCAGATAACACAAGAGCGCTTCTGGAGAGCGGCCGCATCCAGTACATCATTTCGACCTCTGCCAAAGGCCGGATCCCGGCGAGGGACAGCGTCAAAATCCGCCGCAAGGCGGTTGAACTGGGCATCCCCTGCCTGACATCGCTCGATACGGCGAGAGCGCTGGCCGGCAGCCTGCAGAGCCGCTACCGCGCATACAACGTGGAGCTGGTGGATATGAACCGGCTGCCGCACGAAAGCCGCAGGAGAGCCTTTGTGAAGATGCAGGGCTGCGGCAATGACTATATCTATTTTGACTGCTTTGAGCAGCCGCTCGAAAATCCGGAGGCGCTCAGCGTGCAGCTTTCGCAGGAACACTTTGGCATCGGCGGCGACGGCATCATCCTGATCGAACCCTCGGCGGTCGCAGACGGGCGGATGCGGATCTTCAACAAGGACGGCAGTGAGGGCCGCATGTGCGGCAACGGGATCCGCTGCGTCGGCAAATACTTATACGACAGCGGAAGGGTGAAAAAAACGGAGCTTACGGTCGAGACAAAGAGCGGCATTAAGCGGCTTTCGCTGGAGGTGTTTGACGGCCAAGTGCTGAGCGTGACGGTGGATATGGGACCGGCGGTGCTGGCGCCGGAGCAGATCCCAGTGCGGCTGGAGGGGCCGCAGGTGGTGGACCGACCGGCTCTGGTAGGCGGCCGCGAGCAGCGGATCACCTGCGTGTCGATGGGCAATCCGCACTGCGTGATCTTTGAAACGGATGTAGAAGGGCTGGCGCTGGAAGAACGGGGCGCCTGCGTGGAGACGGATCCGCTGTTTCCGGAGAGCGTGAACACGGAATTTGTACAGGTGCTGGATGCGCACACGCTGCGCATGCGGGTTTGGGAGCGCGGCAGCGGCGAGACATGGGCATGCGGCACTGGAGCCTGCGCGGCGGCTGTGGCAGCGGTTTTGAATGGATATTGTGCGAAAAATGAAGAGATTACCGTGCATCTGCGCGGCGGCGATCTGAAGATCCGCTACACCGACGAAACGGTGTACATGACGGGCGCGGCAGTGACGGTATTTACAGGGGAGGTTGCAATCTGATGGCGGCAAAATATATTTTTGTAACGGGCGGCGTGGTATCCGGGCTGGGAAAGGGCATTACGGCGGCCTCACTGGGGCGGCTTTTGAAGGCGCGGGGCTTTAAGGTGGCCGCACAGAAGCTGGATCCTTATATCAATATTGATCCCGGCACGATGAGTCCCTATCAGCACGGAGAGGTGTTTGTGACGGAGGACGGCGCGGAGACCGATCTGGATCTGGGGCATTATGAGCGCTTCATCGACGAAAACCTGAATCAGTATTCTAACCTGACAACCGGCAAGGTATACTGGAATGTGCTGAATAAGGAGCGGCGCGGCGAATATCTGGGAGAGACCATTCAGGTGATTCCGCATATTACCAATGAGATTAAAGCCTTTATTTATTCGGTGCAGAAGAAAACAGATGCCGATATCGTGATCACGGAGATCGGCGGCACCACCGGCGATATCGAGTCGCAGCCGTTTTTGGAGGCCATCCGTCAGGTCGGACATGAGGTGGGCTATGAAAACCGGCTGTTCATCCATGTGACACTGGTGCCCTATCTCGAATCCTCGGGCGAGCATAAGTCCAAGCCCACGCAGCATTCCGTGAAGGAGCTGCAGTCATTTGGCATCATGCCGGATGTGATCGTGGCGCGCTGCGATCAGAGGATTGATGCGCCGGTGCTGCAAAAGATCGCGGCCTTCTGCAATGTTAAGCCGGACTGCGTGATCGAAAATCTGACGCTGCCGGTGCTGTACGCTGCACCTATGATGCTGGAGGAGGCCGGACTTGCACAGATCGCGCTCCGGGAGCTGCATCTGGAGGCGCCGCATGCGCCGGAGCTTAGCGGCTGGCAGGCCATGCTCGGCCGCATCGAAGGCTGCCGGCAATCGGTGCGCATTGCGCTGGTAGGCAAATATGTCAAGCTGCATGATTCTTATCTTTCGGTGAGCGAGGCGCTGAAGCACGGCGGCTATGAGAGCGGCGTCAGGGTCGAGGTCGACTGGGTGGACAGCGAGCAGATCACGCCGCAGACGGCAGCCGCGCTGCTAGGCGGAGCCGATGGCATCATTGTGCCCGGCGGCTTTGGCGGGCGCGGCATCGAAGGGATGATCGAGGCCGCCCGCTACGCCAGAGAGCAGCATATCCCCTATTTCGGCATTTGCCTGGGCATGCAGATCGCCGCCATCGAATGGGCGCGCCATGTGCTCGGCTATGCGGATGCCAATTCCCGTGAATTTGACGAGGCCAGCCAGCATCTGGTCATCGATCTGATGCCCGACCAGCAGGGGAATCTGCCTAAGGGCGGCACCATGCGGCTGGGAGCTTATCCGTGCAGGGCTGCCGCAGGCAGCAAGCTGCTCATGGCTTATGGGCAGGACGAAATCGCCGAGAGGCACCGGCACCGCTATGAATTTAACAACGTCTTCCGCGAGGCCTTTGAGGCCTCCGGCGCCGTGTTTAGCGGCCTATCGCCGGACGGGCGGCTGGTGGAGGCGCTGGAGCTGCCGTCACATGATTTTTATGTGGGCGTGCAGTACCATCCGGAGTTTAAGAGCCGGCCCAACAAGGCGCATCCGCTATTCAGAGAATTTATCCGCGCCGGCATCCGCTATCAGGAAGGGAGAGCAAAATGAAATTAAATCATCAGTATGAGAAATTAGAGGAAAGCTATTTGTTTTCAACGATTGCGGGCAAGGTGGCCGACTTTCAGAAGCAAAATCCGCAGGCCAGCATCATTCGGCTGGGGATCGGCGATGTGACGCGGCCGCTGTGCACGTCGGTCGATATGGCGCTCGTGGAGGGCGCGCAGGAGCAGGGAAAGGCAGAAAGCTTTCATGGCTACGGGCCTGAGCAGGGCTATGCGTTTTTGCGGGAGGCCATTGCCGCATATTATCAGACGCAGCTGCAGGCAGATGTGAAAACAGAGGATATTTTTGTGAGCGACGGTGCGAAAAGCGATCTGGGCAATATTTTAGATCTGTTCAGCGCCGATAATACCGTGCTGATCCCGGATCCTGTATATCCGGTGTACCGCGATACCAACGTGATGGACGGTCGGCGTATTGTCTATCTGCAGGCGACAAAGGAAAACGGCTTTTTGCCGATGCCGCCGGCCGGCCAGCAGGCGGATCTGATTTATCTGTGTTCGCCCAATAATCCCACTGGCGCGGTGTACAGCCGGGAGCAGCTGGCAGCGTGGGTCGCCTATGCGCTGGAGCAGAAGGCGGTCATCCTGTTTGACGCGGCCTATGAGGCCTTTGTGCAGGAGGGCTATCCGCGTAGCATTTTTGAGATTCCGGGCGCCAGAGACTGCGCCATTGAGTTCTGCTCGTTATCCAAGACGGCCGGCTTTACCGGCACGCGCTGCGGCTATACGGTGGTGCCGCAGGAGCTTAGCAGAGAAGGCATGCGGCTGCATGCCATGTGGCTGCGCCGCCAGATAACCAAGTTTAACGGCGTGTCCTATCCGGTGCAAAGAGCAGCGGCGCAGGTGTTCACGCAGGCGGGCATGATGGGATGCCGGGCGAATCTGGCAGTGTATCAGGAGAATGCGCGGGTCATCGCGGAGACGCTCGATCAGATGGGCATCTGGTACACGGGCGGCGTGCATTCACCGTATATCTGGATGGAGTGCCCGGATCAAATGACCTCTTGGGAGTTTTTTGATGACTTGCTGGCCAAAACGGGCATCGTGGGCACGCCGGGCAGCGGATTCGGCCGAAACGGCGAGGGCTTCTTCCGGCTTACTGCCTTTGGCAGCGTAAAGGATACCCGGGAGGCCATGCGGCGGCTGAAGAGCGTATATGGTGAAGCCTGATGCGGAAAATCAATGAGGAGTGCGGCGTTTTTGGAGCGTATCAGGTGGAAGATGCGGCTTCGGCTGTGTATTTTGGCCTGCACAGCCTGCAGCACCGCGGGCAGGAGGGCGCCGGCATTGCGGTGAGCGACGGCAAAGCGATTGCTCTGCATAAGGGCGCGGGGCTGGTGACGGAGGTGATGGATGCGGCGCATCTAAGGCAGCTGGGCGGCGTGCATGGGATTGGGCATGTGCGCTATGCGACGGAGGGCGGCGCGGAGCCGGAGAATATCCAGCCGCTGATTGCGCGGGCGCAGATCGGCAGCCTGGCCGTGTGCCATAACGGGCAGATTGTGAATGCGGCGAAGCTGCGGCTGGAACAGGAGGAAAAGGGACATATTTTTCACGGCACCAGCGACAGCGAGATTATCCTGCATCTGATCCAGGGGCAGAAGGGGCCGCTGATGGAGAAAATCAAAAAGGCCTGCCGGCAGCTGGAGGGGGCGTTTGCTTTTTTGATTCTGACGGACCGGAGCCTCTATGCGATCCGCGACCGGCATGGGCTGCGGCCGCTTTCGATCGGCTATTACGGAGACGGCTATCTGATCAGCAGCGAGACCTGCGGCTTTGATGCGGTGGGTGGCGTTTTTTGGCGCGATGTGGAGCCGGGCGAGGTGGTGAAGTTTTCGCAAAAGGGGATTGAGTTCTGCTATTACACCGAGGAAATCGAGCAGAGGCTGTGCAGCATGGAGCACATCTACTTTGCGCGCCCTGACAGCAATCTGGACGGGCTTAACGTGCATACAATGCGCAAAAGGACAGGGCGCCTATTGGCGCAAAAGGACGAAGGCACCTTGGAGGCCGATATGGTTGTGGCGGTGCCGGATTCGGCTATGTCGGCGGCCAGCGGCTACAGCGAGACGAGCGGACTGCCGCTGGAGATGGGGCTGATCAAGAACCGCTATGTGGGACGGACCTTCATCGAGCCCACGCAGCAGCAGCGGGAGATGGGCGTGCGCATGAAGCTTTCGGTGAACCGGAGAGTGGTAGAGGGCAAACGGGTTGTCCTGATCGATGATTCTCTGGTGCGCAGCACGACAGCGCGGCGGATCATTGCGCAGCTGCGCAGTGCCGGCGTGAAGGAGGTGCATCTGCGGATTGCAGCGCCTGAGTACCGCTATCCGTGCTTTTACGGCGTGGACACGGCTACGCGCGAGGAGCTCATTTCGGCGCAGATGGACCCGGAGGAGCTGTGCGCCTATCTGAAGGCGGATTCTTTAAAATTTTTAACGGTGGAGGATCTGAAGAAAGCGTATGGCAGCGACCGCTTTTGCTTTTCCTGTTTCACGGGAGAGTATGTAACAGCGCTTTACAAATAGGCCGGGATTTCTTATAATAAATAGAAATACGGATGAGGAGGACGGCCTGTGATTTATCTTTCTTCTTTTGAATTTCCTAATATCGATCAGGAGCATACTTTTTTTATGAATCAGAAGCGAAAATGCTATGACAGCTACTATCCGTTTCAGATTCTGTCAAAGCATGCGCTCACGCATCTAGATTTTGAAGAAATCACGATTTTATATGGCGGTAATGGCTGCGGCAAGAGTACGGCGCTGAATGTCATGGCCGAGACGCTTCGGCTGCAGCGCGATACGCTGTATAACCGGAGCAATTTTTTTGAGACCTATATCGACCTGTGCAGCTACGAGGCGGAGCAAGCGATCCCGGCAGCCAGCCATATGATTACGAGCGATGATGTGTTTGATTATATGCTGAATCTGCGCAGCGTGAACGAGGGGATCGATGAACGGCGCGAGGAGATGTTTCAGGAATATTTGGATGTGAAGCATGCCAAGTTTCAGATGCGGTCGCTGGATGATTATGAGCAGCTGAAAAAGATGAATCAGGCGCGGCGCAGGACGCAGTCTAAGTTTGTACGGGAAAATCTGATGGATAATGTGCGCGAGTATTCAAATGGGGAGAGTGCGTTTACTTATTTTTCCAATAAAATCGGGGATGACGCGCTGTACCTGCTGGATGAGCCGGAAAACAGCCTTTCGCCGGTCAGGCAGCAAGAGCTGGTTCGTTTTTTGGAGGACTCGGTGCGCTTTTTTGGCTGCCAGCTTGTGATTGCTACGCATTCGCCGTTTTTGCTGGCGATGAAGGGCGCGCGCATCTATGATCTGGATGCGGATCCGGTGCAGCTTAGCAGATGGATGGAGCTTCCTAACGTAAGGGCCTACTATGAATTTTTCAAAATGCATGAGCGTGAATTGGAAGAAGGCTCGGTATGAGGCACAAAATTTTAGTAGTGGATGATGAGGCCATGATCACGGAGCTGCTCTCCGATCATTTAGACGATGAGGGCTATGAGGTGTATGCGGCCAACAGCGCGGCTGAGGCGCTGCAGCTGCTGGGGGAGCAGCCCAATCTGATCATACTGGATATCAATATGCCGGGGACAGATGGCTTGGAGATTTGCAAAAACATAAGAGATCATGTTGCCTGTCCGATTCTTTTTTTGACGGCCAGAATTAGCGAGCAGGATAAAATAAACGGCCTGCAGTACGGTGCGGATGATTATATCACCAAGCCCTTCAGCCTAAAAGAGCTTTCGGCCAGAGTGGCGGCGCATCTCAGGCGGGATGAGCGCATGCGCAGTCATGCGGCTTCGATGCTGACATCGGGAGAGCTTCTTGTGGACCTTTCGCAGCGGCGGATTTTTTACCGGGATATAGAAATTGAGGTATCTAAAAGAGAATTTGAGCTGATTGAATTTCTGCTGACAAATGCCGGGCAGGTATTTGACCGGGAACGGATCTATGAACGGATATGGGGATATGATGCAGAGGGCAGCACAGATGTGATTAAGGAGCATATCCGCAGGATCCGCGCGAAGCTCCGTGAGGCGACGGGAGAAGACTATATCGAAACGGTCTGGGGAGTGGGGTATCGATGGAAACGCTGAAAAGAAGATGGCAGAATCTGCCCCTGCGCCGGTTTCTGATGCTGACGGTTTGCCTTTCTATCGCAGCGGTCACATTGCTGTCAGCGCTGATCATTAGCGGCTGCGCTGCGTTTCGGCACTGGCTGCTGCCGGATCCCAATGCGGTATATCTTACCGTAGAAGAGACTTTTTCTGACGGAACCGTTACTAGCAGCATATATCTGATGAATATGGGAGAGGGTTTATCGTTTGCACCGTTTATACGCAGTGAACCAACAGAAGAGGATATAGCACAGATGCGCTATTCTATCGAGAAGATTGAAACCGGCATAGAATCCTTGTCACCGAAAAGAAGGTTCGCTTATCAGTTCTGCGGGATCGTGATGTTCGCCGCGCCGATGGGGCTGGCTTTTGCGGCAATCCTGTGGTGCAGCATGTATTTTTACCGGCGGAAGCTCAAAACGCCGCTTTCTGTTTTATCAGGAGCGGTCAAGCAGATTGCAGAGCAGAACCTGGATTTTGAACTGGCCTATCCCTATGAGGATGAAATGGGTGATCTGTGCCGCTCCTTTGAGGCCATGAGGAGGGCGCTTGATGAAAACTATAGAGCGATGTGGAACATGCTGGAGGAGCGGCGGCTCATGCAGGACTCTGTCGCACATGATCTGCGTAATCCAATCGCCATTATCGAGGGTTACGCCGAATATCTGGAAAAGGGGCTTAAAACCGGAGACATGAGCCGGGAGAAGACAAGCCGTATTGCGCAGAATCTCGGTGCGGCCGCCAAACGGCTGGAGCAGTATACGGAATCCGTCAGGCTTCTGAATCAAACGGAGGAAATGCAGCTTGAACGGAAGGCTGTCAGTGCAGTGCAGCTTTCAGCGAATATCGGGCAGGATCTAACCCTCTTGGCAGAGCAAAAGGGAATTGCCTTACAAATAACAGATGATCTGCCGCAGAAGGAAATCCAGATTGATGAAGCTTTGCTGCACCGCGTTTTGGAGAATATCCTGAGCAATGCGCTGCGTTATGCAAAGCAGGGAATTCAGCTGGCATTTGCAATGGAAGGCCGGATGCTTGTGGTCACGGTAACAGATGACGGAAGCGGTTTTCCTCTGGAAATATTAAAGGAAACGGGAAAGCATTGGATCGCGGCCAACCAAGACGGCCATAGGGGAATTGGCCTTTCCATCAGCCGGCTCCTGTGCCAAAAGCACGGCGGGCAGTTGGAGCTGTCCAATACTTCTGGCGGAGCCTGCGTAAAAATTTCTTTATCGGTTTGACAGATTTTTGACCTTTATCTGCTACGATCTCCTTGTATTTTTACAAGGAGGTCTTTTTTTATGAAAAAATCAATCATTCTTTTGGCGATAGCTGCGCTGATCTGTTCTTTGCTGGGGGCATGCGGACAAAAAACAGAGCCACCTGAGGCCAGCAGCAGACAAAATTCAGAGATACAGCAAAGCAGTGTTCCTTCTGAAAACGGAGAGCTGCAGCTTTTGTCAAACCGATATGGCGAAAGCGCCTGCAATACGGAAAACGGATATTATTATCTGACGACGGAAGGAGCAAAGCTGAGGGACGATACTTACGGAATGCATCTTATGTATATGGATTTTGCTACCGGACGTGAGATTTATCTATGCAGCACGGCAGGGTGCAAGCACGACTCGCTTGACTGTCCAGCCGTATTTTCCTATGATGATTTCCCGTTATACAGCACCCTTCTTTTTGTATTTGGGGATCACCTTTATATAATAAGCCGTGAATATGATTATGACAACACGCTTTCTCAGGGTGTTATAAGCTTCGGAGGAGATGGCAGTACGGTAGAAAGCCGGTCGGCTGCCTTGTATCGCGCCAACCTTGACGGTACAGATCGGGAAAAAATCTATACCTTTGATGCGGCGCTCACGCTTGAGGATAAAGTAATCGGAAACGATAAAGGCATTTATGTCATTACCAAAAAGCTTTCCTCCGATCATGATGGCAATCAGACCTATACCACCTCCTCTGAACGAAAGCTGATGTTCTTAGATCTGAGCACGCTTTCGCTCAGCGAGGTCTGCTCGATGGATTTTGGTGATTCTATTTCATGGAGGATCCTTGACTGCTGTCAAAACAATTTTTTGCTGTGCGGCACCGATTTCGGCCGGGAGATTTCGCGGGAGGAGAAATGGGACGAGGATACGTATAAAGAGATATACAGAAATTCCTCTGAGGTGTATGCCCTATTAAGCAAAGAGGGTGGTGCGCTGAGAGAAATTGCCAGACAGTCAAACGCATGCAGCAATTCAATAAAGCTTCTGGGAGAAAATCTGTATCTGTCTTCGGAAGAGAATCAAAATATCGAAGTGCTGAATATCCAAACAGGTGAAAAAAGGACGCTTTGCGCGCTTGCGCAAAATTTGATCATGGATGCGATGGACGATATGCTTTGCTGCCGGGCCTGGGATCTTTCCGGAGATCCAATATGGTATTTTGTCGATACAAAAACAGGATCTATCACGAGCTCTCCCTTAGTCAATCTGTGCAATGGCTGGTCAGTGGAGTTTCGGGCAGAGACAAAGACGGATGTTTTATTTGTATATGATTATGAGGCAACGGATCATCATGACGGTTCCTATGAAATTCATCAGTATAAGCATGCGCTGATGGCAAAGGAGGACCTGTTTGCCGGAAAGGACAATTACCGAAAAATCGAAATGATCGGACCGGGACAGTAAGGAGAGAAAGAACGATGCTAACACTTGACCATATTACGAAAAAATATAAGGATAAAACCGCGCTGCAGGATGTTGTTTTGGAGCTGGACTGCGGAATATACGGTCTGCTCGGGCCCAACGGCGCCGGCAAGTCAACGTTGATGAATATAATTACCGGGAATATTAGCGCTACGGAGGGCAGGGTCCTGTGGGATGGTACGGAGATTCAAAAGCTTGGCGCGCGCTTTCGCAGCCTGATTGGCTATGCGCCCCAGCAGCAGGGCTTGTATAACAGCTTTTCCGGCAGGCGGTTTCTGGCTTATATGGCGGCGCTTAAGGGAATTCCCTCAAAAGAGGTGCGCGGCGAGCTGGAAAGAGTGCTTTCCTATGTGAATATGCAGGAGGCTGCGGATAGGATGATCGGCAGCTATTCCGGCGGTATGAAGCAGCGGATTTTGATCGCTCAGGCAATTTTAGGAAGCCCGAAGCTCCTTGTGCTCGACGAGCCCACGGCAGGGCTTGATCCTAAAGAACGAGTGCGCGTTCGCGAGCAGATCAAACAGCTTGCCGGGGACAAGATTATCCTTGTCTCTACGCATGTGGTCTCTGATATTGCGCCGATTGCGAAAGAGATCATTTTGATCCGCTCCGGCAGTATCATTGACAAGGCCCCGGTGGAATCGCTTTGCCATCGATATGGGGAGAGCCGTGACCTGGAGGAGGTATATATGCATATTTTCGGAGAGGAGGAGCGCCATGCTGAGGCTGATCCTGTTTGAGCTGAGTAAGATATGGAGAAAACGAAGCTTTCTTTTATCGATGTGCGTGCTGCTTTTAATCCATCTGTTTCTACTCTGGTATACAAATCTGCCGGATGAAACTACAGCGCCGCTTTCTGCGTACAGGCAGCTTCATGCAGAGCTTTCCGGCAAAACAGAAGAGGAGAAGGGGCGGTATATAGCCGGGCTGAAGGAGCAGATAGACGGCGTGTGCTCTGTGCAGAATATTCTTTCCCTGCAGTCCTTTGAAAATGAGATGGGCAGCAGTTTGGCAAAGCAGGAGCTGCAAAATAATCCCGGTGTATTTGAAAAGTATTATGAGCTGTACCAATCGGGGGATTATCTGCAATTTACCGACTCACTTGAGCAGGAGCAGGCGTTTATTGAGGAAATTTACGGCGAACAGCAAAAGGTTTCCGGATATGGAGAGTATCTGCGCTCTATTCAGGAAAATAAAGATAGGCTCAGCGGCATATCTATTTTTGGCGGACAATCAGGCGATGCTTATAGCCTGCGTAACCTGCAGAAGAGCGCGGCGGACTTTGCAGGTCTAACGGACAGCAATATATGCTTTGCTCTCTCGAAGGGGATTGCAGCTGCTATGCAGGGAATGTGGACCGATCTTTTGCTTGTGCTCGGCATAATGCTGTTTGTAGGCAGCCTGATTACGGAGGAAAAAGAAAAAGGGCTGTTTTTGATTACCCGCGGTACGCAGCGCGGTGTGCTGCACAGCATCACGGCAAAGCTGGGAGCGCTATTGATTCACTGTACTTTGCTGGCAGCCTTGTTCTATATTGTTAGCCTGCTCTTCTTCGGGATGACTACTGGATGGGTCAATTTAGGCGCCAGCCTGCAGTCCATCGCTGCCTATAGGGAAAGCAGCCTGAATATTAGCATATTTGACTATCTTGTGCTTTCGGTGATGACAAAGGCGCTTGTATTATTTGGCATCGGGGCAGTGCTGACTGTTTTATGTATAAGGTCCCGCATTGTGGCCCTGCCGTTTCTGGCGGGGATAGGGATCATCGGCATCAGCGCACTGCTGTATTATCTGATTCCGGCAGGATCGGCAATGGCGGTGTGTAAATATCTAAGCCCGGTAGGCCTGATGAAAACAGAGAATTTGTACGGCGGATATTTGAACTTTAATATTCTGGGGTATCCGGTTTCCAGACTGAGCTTATCCCTTGGGCTGATATTTTTGCTCTGCATAGCTGGCGTAGGGGGCAGTTTTGCCGCGTTTTGCCGGATGCAGAGCTTTGCGATAAGAAAGCTGCATCTGCCGTTTTCTATGCCGTTTCATCCGCATACCAATATTTTTCGCCATGAAGGCTATAAGCTGCTGATAGCGAATCATGGATTACTGATTCTGCTATTGTTTGCAGCTCTTTTGGCATATCAAAGCCTAGACCGCAGCTATACGCCGTCTGTGGGCGAGCAGTATTATCAAAGTATTATGACGGAGCTAGAGGGAGGCCTTACAGAGGAAAAGGAGTCGCTTATTTTATCGGAGAAAGCGCGGTACGAAGAGGCATTTCAGGAAATCGAGCAGATTGACAGGATGGCAGAGGCGGGAGAGCTGAGCGCCGATACAGCAGATACCTTAAAATCGCAGGCCAATATGACGCTTGCATTTTACCCGGCCTTCCAGCGGGTGGAGGCGCAGTATGAGCACGTCAAAGCGGACGGCGGCAGCTTTGTCTATGATACAGGCTATCTTTATCTGTTCGGCATTTTAGAGGATGTTTTTTCTGGTGATTTTCTAATTCTGTCTATTGGAATGATACTTGCTGTGAGCGGCGCAGTATCCATGGAATATCAGACAGGTTCTTTTTTCCTGATCGGTGCGACCAAGGCCGGAAAACGGAAGATATTGATTTACAAAGCATGTATATGTGCCTTGATGGCGGCGGCTCTGACTTTGGTTCCGGTACTATGCCGCATATACAGGATTTCTGCAGTTTATCCCCTGCATAGCCTGGGGACGGCGATACAGGATGTGCCTCATTTCAGCGGTTTTGCCGTTCCGATGCCGATTTTATGGTTTATTCTGCTTTTCGTGTTTTCTCAGATATTGTCGGTGGTTTTGGTTTCGCTGTTTACTATGGTGATATCGGCATGGAGAAAAAATCAGACGCAGACGGTGTTTTTTACGCTGCTGGTTCTGGCGGTGCCTATGCTGCTGAAGCTGATGGGATTTGAGGTGGCTAAGTGGTTTTCGCTGTATCCGCTGTATGGGTGGACGGGGATGTAGAGGGGGGGATGATGAAATGAAAGCAAGCGGAGGTAGGCTTCGCTTGCTTTCATTTTATAAAAAAGAATTATGTTAAGTTTGATTGACAATATTCCGAAGATAATTTGACAAAGTTCTTTAATTTGGGTATAGTATACACATGAAATTATACGGGGGAGGTATCGTTCTATGGCTGAAATGATTTCAGTGAAGGAAGCGGCAGCGCGCTGGCATGTAACAGAGCGGAGAGTTTCTAGTCTCTGCAAAGACGGAAAGATTACCGGAGCAAAGAAACAAGGCAATCGCTGGATGATCCCGGCTAATACGCAAAAGCCGGCAGACCAGAGAATTAAATCAGGCGTTTATCGAAAAACGAAGCGGACGCTTAAACTTCCTCTTCCCATTGGTGTATCGAACTATTGCCTAGCATCCTCCGAATATTACTACATCGATAAGACGATGATGATTAAAGATTTTATTGATGAACGGCCTATGGTGACGCTGTTTACCCGCCCCCGTCGTTTTGGTAAGACTCTCAATATGGATATGCTGCGCACTTATTTTGAAAAGAGTGACAGAGATACTTCTGTTTATTTCCAAGATAAAAAGGTCTGGGCCTGCGGTCAGAAATACCGGGATTATCAAGGTAAGTATCCGGTGATTTTCCTGACCTTTAAAGATGTAAAGTTTAATACCTGGGAGAAGAGTTTTAAAGCAATTCGGGATATTTTTGCGAGGGAGACCCAGCGCCATGAGGAGCTGCGAACTAGCAGCAAGTGTGACGAGTACAATAAAAAAATTTATGAAAAGCTGGCCAGTGGAAAGGGCAGTGAAGTGGAGCTTGCCTCGGCGCTGCTTGACCTGTCGAAGATGCTCCACAAGCACTATGATATTGCGCCGATCATTATCATTGACGAGTATGATACGCCTATCCAGCAAGGATATATGCAGGGCTATTATGATAAAGTTATTCAGTTTATGCGCAACTTATTTTCAGGGGGATTCAAGGATAATCAGCATTTGTCCTTTGGTTTTCTCACGGGTATTCTGCGCGTGGCCAAGGAAAGCATTTTCAGTGGAATGAATAATCTGTCCATCAATTCGGTGCTGGACAATAAATATAGCTCCTATTTCGGCTTTACCGCGGATGAGGTGAAGGAGATGGCGGAGTACTATGGTGCAGTTGATAAATACGATGAGATTTGTCAGTGGTATGACGGCTACTGCGTTGGTAAGAGCGAAATTTTTAATCCGTGGTCGGTCATTAACTATTTCAGTAACGAATGTGAACCGAGACCATTTTGGGTGTCCACTGGCAGCAATGATATTATCGGGGAGATCCTTACACAGGCTGATGAGGAAATCTATAATCGACTAACGGCGTTAGTCAATGGAGAAGCCTTCACCACGTTTATCGATACTGGCGTGATTTATCCGCAAATTAAGAATAATCCCTCTACGATCTACAGCTTTTTGCTGGTAACGGGCTATCTGAAAGTGCTTAAAACAACACCTTCTTTTAGTGGAGACTTTATGTGTGAGGTGGCATTGCCAAACCGAGAGATTTCTCTGGTGTATAATAAAGAGATTTTGCAGCGGCTGGAAAAGCTGATCCCTCAGTCTACGGCGATCTCTGTTCAGGAGGCAATTTTTTCCGGGGATACTGTGCGATTGAAATCACAGATTCAAACGCTGCTGACGCAGTCAGTGAGTTTTTTTGATACAGCGGGAGAAAACTTTTATCATGGTTTTATGCTAGGTCTGTGTGCTTTAATGAGCGGCTTCTTTATAACCTCTAACCGTGAATCCGGAGACGGGCGCTATGATATTCAGCTAAGACCAACTAAGGCGGGACTTCCGGGTATCCTGATTGAGTTAAAAGCAGAGAAGGGTTGCAGTGATGAGAAGTTGAAAAAATTGTCTGAAGCTGCCTTGCAGCAGATCAATGATAAGAATTATGACAGTGAGTTGATCAATGCGGGAGTCAAGACGGTCTATAAGTATGGCGTGGCCTTTAGTGGAAAGAAGGTTGAAGTGACGGTTAGGTGAGAATCTTTTCATCATCAGAAAATGGAACCAGAATGGCTAAAAGATAAGGAGTAACATCAGTGGCTGATATAAAGAGAGATCAAGAGCGGGACGAGCTGTTCCGCACTATATATAAAATTGCGACCGACCTTGTCCATGCGGGACATGTGTCGGAATGGGATTTCAAATCTTATGTTCTCGGTACAATGTTTTACCGCTATATTTCCGAGAATTTTGCGGCCTATATCAATGTGGGTGAACATGCGGCTGGGAATATCGATTTCGATTATGCAAAGATGTCCGATTCGGATGCAGAGCCTGCCCGAGAGGGACTAGTGCAGGAAAAGGGATTTTTTATTTTACCGAGCGAGCTATTCTGCAATGTCCGTGCCCAGGCAGATAAAGACGAAAATCTTAATGAAACATTAGAACGTGTTTTTAATCATATTGAAAGCAGTGCTGCCAGCGGAGAGGCAGAAAATGATTTTGCAGGTTTGTTTGATGATTTTGACGTGAATAGTAAATCTATTGGCGAAACGGTCGCAAAGAGAAATAAAGTGCTTGCAGAGCTTTTGAATGGTGTAGATAAAATGCCACTGTTTCAGGCAGATGGTATCAATCCTGATTTGTTTGGTGATGCATATGAATATCTGATGGGTATGTATGCTGCAAATGCAGGGAAAAAAGGTGGGCAGTATTTCACTCCGGCGGATGTCTCGGAATTGCTTGCCCGTCTCGGTACGATAGGAAAAAAGAGAATCAACAAGGTATATGACCCCGCTTGTGGTTCTGGTTCGCTTCTTCTTAAAGTAGAGAAGGTTTTGGGCAAGGAGAATATTGAACAGGGATTTTTTGGGCAGGAAATAGACCTGACTACTTATAACCTTTGCCGCATCAATATGTTCTTACATAACATTGCCTTTGATGAATTTAGTATTGTGCGCGAGGATACACTTCTCAGTCCTCAGCATTGGGATGATCAGCCCTTTGAATTGATCGTTTCTAATCCGCCCTTTTCTGTTCCATGGGAGGGGGATAAAAATCCGCTGTTGATTAACGATATTCGCTTTTCTCCTGCCGGTGTACTGGCACCTGCCTCCAAAGGTGATATGGCGTTTATTATGCACAGTCTTTCATGGCTTGCGAATAACGGAGCCGCCGCAATTGTTTGTTTCCCTGGCATTATGTACCGCGGCGGCGCTGAACAGAAGATCCGCAAATACCTTGTAGATAATAACTATGTGGACGCAATTATTCAGCTACCGTCAAATTTATTTCTTAATGTTACTATATCCGTTGATATTATGCTGTTGAAAAAGAACAAAGCGGATAATGCTATTTTGTTTGTAGATGCATCTAAAGAGTTTGTGAAGGTAACGAAAAATAATAGGCTTTCCGAAGCGAACATTCAACGTATTATTTCTGCTGCCGCCGAGCGAAAGAACGAGCAGTATTTCAGCCGGCTTGTACCAAATGACGAGGTTGGCAATGAACAGAATGCTTATAACCTTTCAGTTTCTACATATGTGGAACAGGAGGATACGCGGGAAAAGATTGATATTGTAAAGCTGAATGAAGAAATCAAGCGGATTGTGGCACGGGAACAGGTATTAAGGGACGAGATTGATAAGATTATTGGGGAGATTGAGGGATGATGGCAATGAATGAAAAAGAACTATTAAAAAAACTGATTGATGAATCTAAGAAACCTTCTATTAGTGAGTGGGTTTATGAAGTTGAGACATTTCTTATCGATACTAAAAATGAAACAAAAGAATCTTCTGATCTTATAAGAACTATTAAACTTTTAGGAGATTTTTCTAATAACTGTGAAAATTTAGTTGCGTTACTTCGTCAGATTTATAAGAAAAAATATGATTGTATAACGATACCGTCTATAACAAAACGAAACCAAATATTTATTGCAATGATGTTTTCCGATGAAACTAATGTATTCTATGAGCAGGCTTATAAAACTGTTATTCAGTCTCTTAACTATTCCGCTATGCGTATTGATGAAAAAGAATACACAGGTTCTATTATCGGAGAAATTCAAATCGAGATATCCGATTCAGTTGCTCTTATTGCCGATTTGACAGGTAACCGAGGCGGCGTTTATTATGAAGCAGGAATAGCAAGGGGATTACAGCTTTGCAATCATCCAATTAAATTGATTTTAACATGTGAGCAAAGCTTTTTTAGCACAGAAAGAGTTCATTTTGATGTAAGTGGAGATAATATCCTTTTGTATAATTCTGTGGATGATTTGAAAAACAAGTTAAAAAATCGATTAAAAACAGTTTTGAATAGTGAGGAAAAATCATGACCAAACTTAAAGAACTGATAGCTGAATTTTGTCCAGATGGAATAGATTATATACCTATCGGTGAAATAGTTAGTTATGAGCAACCTTCAAAATATATTGTACAGTCTACTCAATATGATAATAGCTATAATACCCCTGTGTTAACGGCGGGACAATCGTTTGTTTTAGGATATACCAATGAAACTAACGGAATTTATCAAGCCTCAAAAGGAAATCCTGTTATCATTTTTGACGATTTTACTGGTGCATTTAAGTGGGTTGATTTTCCATTTAAAGTGAAATCATCTGCTATGAAGATGCTACATGCGAATAATGAGCGAACAATACTTAGATATATTTATCATGTAATGGGGAATATGAATTTTTTATCAGATGAACATAAGAGGTTATGGATTAGTATATATTCAACCTTCAAAATCCCCCTTCCCCCGTTGCCCGTACAGCGTGAAATTGTCCGTATATTGGACAATTTCACAGAACTTACGGCAGAACTTACGGCAGAGCTTACGGCAGAGCTTACGGTCAGAAAGAAACAGTATGAGTATTATAGGGATGAGTTGTTGACTTTTGGTTCAGAATACAGAAAGGGCAGACTTATCGATATGCTTTCGCAACCTATAACCGATGGTCCCCATATAACACCAACTCTTGTAGATAAGGGTGTTCCCTTTCTTTCAGTTGAAGCTGTTTATAATGGACAAATTCATTTTGAGAAAAAGCGCGGATACATAACAGAAGATTTTGATTTAGAATGCTGTAAAAAATATAAACCACGACGAAATGATGTTTTTATGGTCAAATCTGGTTCCACAACTGGAAAGGTTGGGTATGTTGATACGGACGAGCGTTTTAATATTTGGTCGCCATTGGCTGCACTGCGTGTAAATAGTGAAAACTCTTCTCGCTATTTGTTTCATTTGCTTCAATCAAAAATGGTACAGCGGCAGGTTGCAGCAAAGGCAAGTCACGGTTCACAGCCCAATTTAAGTATGAGAGCCTTAGAACAGTTTGAAGTTATTATTCCACCAATAAATATACAGCTTCGCATCGTGAAAGTCCTTGACAATTTCGATGCTATCTGCTGTGACTTGAACATTGGTCTGCCTGCAGAGATTGAGGCTCGAAAAAAACAGTATGAATTTTACCGTGATCAGCTCTTGACATTTGCTGCACAGGGTGAGACAATTTTGACAGACAGACAGACAGACAGACAGACAGACAGACAGACAGACAGACAGACAGATAGACAGACAGACAGATAGATAGAGCATAATTAGGCTTATTCAGTATGTATTTGGTTGGATACAAATTGAGTTGTCCGATGTCGGTAAGGTATCTATGTGCAAGAGGGTAATGAAAGAGGAAACATCGCCTGGTGGAGAAGTTCCATTTTTTAAAATTGGAACCTTTGGAAAAAAGCTGATGTATTTATCAGGCAAGAAAAATTTGAGGAATATCGCCGAACATATTCGTACCCCAAAAAAGGAGATATTTTAATATCTGTTGCAGGAACAATCGGAAAAACAGTTATATATGATGGTGAAGATGCCTATTATCAGGATTCAAACATAGTTTGGATTGATAATGATGAAACGATCGTTTTGAACAGATATTTGTATTACTGCTATCAACTACAGCCATGGGTAGCTTCTGCTGGTGGAACAATCACAAGGTTATATAATAATATCAGCAGAGCAAAAATCAATGTTCCATCAATAAGCGAACAGAAAAGGATTATTTCGATTCTTGACCGTTTTGATACCCTTTGTAGCGATCTTTCATTTGGTCTGCCTGCAGAAATTGAAGCACGACAGAAGCAATACGAATATTACAGGGACAAGCTATTGGCTTTTAAGGAGGTTTTGTAAAATGTTAATTAAAGGGTATGATATACAAAATGAAACGGTTTTTGAGATTGGAAAATTCTCAATTCTATGGAACTGTTTTGAGCACAACTGGTGTGATAGCAACTGCAATCCCGATAAAATAAAATCTATCGTAAATTTGATTCGTATTGATATGAAAAAGCAAGCTCAATTTGCCGATGTACTAAATAAACGTCGTAATTGGTTTGGACAACTTGAAATAGATTATGTTAGGGATTCCTTGCACCCGGGCAACGCCAGAGCATCGACAGAAGTTGATATGCAGATGATGCGTCAATTTCTGGCACAAGAAGGCGATGCTTTACTTTATGGTTGTCTTTTAGTGATATATCGTATACGAAATAATCTAATGCATGGTATAAAACTTCTTGAAGAATTAGACGGACAAATTGAACTTTTTCGTGCTGCAAATAATGTTTTAGAGAATATTGGGTGAACAATATGAGTTATTTTAATATCATTGCCCAATCTGGCGAAAGCACCGTTGTAACCGAATATAAACCACAGGAGAAACGCTCTGATGCTTACCAAAGTGAAGCGGAGCTTGAAAAAGAATTTATAAACTTGCTTGGTGAGTTAGGATATGAATATCTGACGATTCATAAAGAAAAAGATTTGATTGACAATCTGCGTGTACAGCTTGAAAAGTTAAATGATTATCACTTTTCTGATGAGGAATGGAGTCGTTTCTTTCATGAAATTCTTGCTAATTCCAAAGATGGCATTGTTGAAAAGACTCGTCTGATTCAGGAAGATCATGTACAGGTGTTAAAGCGTGATAGTGGAGAGAGCAAGAACATTACGCTTGTTGATAAAAAGAGTATCCATAACAATACGCTTCAAGTTATCAATCAATACATTGTTTTTGCTGATGAGGGGGCGGCACATGATAATCGCTACGATGTCACGGTTCTTGTTAACGGTCTTCCACTGATACATATTGAATTAAAGCGCCGAGGTGTGTCAATTCGCGGAGCGTTTGATCAAATTGATCGTTATCAGCGTGACAGCTTTTGGGCGGCAAGTGGATTGTATGAATTTGTGCAGATATTTGTTATTTCCAATGGTACGAACACTAAATATTATTCTAATACCACTCGTTTTAATCATATCAAAGACGCAAATTCCCATAAGGCGAAAAAAGAAAAAATGAGCAACAGCTTTGAGTTTACTTCCTTTTGGGCGGATGCAAATAATCGTATTATTCCCGATCTTGTGGACTTTACAAAGACTTTTTTCTGTAAACATACGATTTTGAATATATTGACGCGTTATTGTGTCTTTACAGCGGAAAATATGCTTCTTGTTATGCGTCCCTATCAGATTGTTGCAACGGAGCGTATTTTGAATCGGATTGAAATTGCCAATAATTATAAGAAATACGGGCGTGTTGCCGGTGGGGGGTACATATGGCACACCACCGGCAGCGGAAAAACATTGACCTCTTTTAAGACGGCGCAGCTTGCGTCTAAGCTTGCCTATATTGACAAGGTTTTGTTCGTAGTTGACAGAAAAGACCTTGACTATCAAACCATGAAGGAATATGATCGTTTCGAAAAAGGCGCGGCAAACAGCAATTCTTCTACGGCGATACTGAAAAGACAGCTTGAGGATAATAATGCCAAAATTATTATTACAACCATTCAAAAGTTGGCCACTTTTATCAAAAAGAATGTGGGACACAGTGTTTTTGATAAGCGTGTTGTTATTATTTTTGATGAATGTCATCGTAGTCAATTCGGCGATATGCATTTGGCGATTACAAAGTATTTTACAAAGTATCATTTGTTTGGATTTACGGGAACGCCGATCTTTGCAGCCAATGCCGGAGTGAGTAAAAATCCAACGCTTCGCACTACCGAGCAGGCTTTTGGTGATCAGCTGCATACCTATACCATTGTAGACGCTATCAATGATAAGAATGTACTGCCGTTTCGTGTGGATTACATTCAAACAATGGATAAAGAACCAGATATCGACGATAAAGAAGTTTGGGATATTGACCGTGAAAAGGCATTTCAGGCACCCAAACGTATTCGCTTGGTAACAGAGTATATTCTTACACATTTTGATCAAAAAACCTATCGCGGAGTTAGGATCTATACTTATAATGTTTTGCAAAATATTGCGGAGGTAGCTTCTTCAAAAGAGCGGGATGCGATTGAGGAAATCAAGCAGAAGCAGCGTATCAGCGGGTTTAACGCTATCTTTGCGGTTTCATCCGTGGATGCTGCAAAGTTGTATTATGCGGAATTCAAACGTCAGATGGCTGAAAATCCACAACAGCGGCTAAAGGTTGCTCTTATTTATAGCTATGGTGCAAATGAAGCAGAGACAGATGGTATTCTTGACGAGGAAAATCCGGAAGATACCTCTGCGCTTGATATGGCTTCCCGTGATTTTCTCGATGCAGCTATTGCCGATTATAACGAGATGTTCCATACCAACTATTCAACAGACAGCGATAAATTCCAGAACTACTATAAAGATGTGTCCCTGCGAATGAAAAACAAGGAACTTGATTTGCTCATTGTGGTTAATATGTTCCTGACAGGTTTTGACGCAACTACGCTGAACACGCTGTGGGTAGATAAAAATCTGAAGATGCATGGCCTGATTCAGGCATATTCCCGCACCAATCGTATTCTCAATTCTATTAAGTCATTCGGAAATATTGTTTGCTTCCGAAATCTACAGAGACGCACAGACGATGCTATCTCACTTTTCGGCGACAAGCAGGCGGGTGGTATTGTATTGATGCGCGGGTATAAAGATTATTATTTCGGTTACGAGGATGACGAGGAAAGATATCATTCTGGCTATACTGATATGATAGAAGAACTGACAACAAAATTTCCTCTTTCCGATGAATCAATTATGGGTGAACAAAATCAAAAGGAATTTATCGTCTTGTTTGGTGCGGTTCTACGCATGCGCAATCTGCTGACTTCCTTCGATGAGTTTGCCGGAAATGAAATTTTGACTGAACGAGACTTTCAGGATTATCTTGGTCGATACCAAGATCTTCGGGATGAATGGAAAGATCGTAAACCTAGCGGTGAGAAAGAGGATATCACCGACGACATCGTTTTTGAAATCGAGTTGATAAGGCAGATCGAAATTAACATTGATTATATTTTGATGCTGGTGAAAAAGTATCATGACTCTCACTGCGATGATAAAGAGGTACTTATTACCATTCATAAAGCGGTGGATGCCAGCCCGGAGCTGCGAAGCAAGAAGGCGCTAATCGAAACCTTTATTGCCAATATCAATGATGTGTCTGATGTAATGCTAGAATGGCGCACCTTTGTTGCAGAAGAAAAAGAAAAACAGCTTGTTGCCATCATAAAAGAAGAAAATCTTAAAGAAGAGGAAACGCGAAATTATATTGATATCACTTTTCGAGATGGCTCGGTAAAGACAAATGGTACAGCAATTGATAAGCTGATGCCGCCAATGTCTCGTTTTGTCGGAGGAAATCGCGCTGAGAAGAAACAGGGTGTGATTCAAAAGCTGCAGACATTTTTTGAAAGGTTTTTCGGAATAGGATAATCGAGACAGGGGTGAGGACAAAAAGTTGGACTCTCTAAGGGCTCGGAAAGGAGTTGGAAGAGAATGTATTCACAAGATAAAATTGATATTGCCCTACAGGTCTACCACCAGTGCGGTTCCGTGACGGAAACAGTCCGTATTCTGGGCTATCCTACTAGAAGAGCCTTATATACATGGATTGAAAATGAGGCAATGCCTAAGTCTCCCCAAAAAGAATTAACTCATGTCAACACAGCAGAGCATCCCAGAAATCCGCCCCTTGAAGTAAAAATGGATGCATGCTAGAAAGTAGACAAGGGCTAAACAGTATTTCATGCCATTCAGCCCTCAATCAATCTTATATAATTTTTATTAAACCTATGATTTTTTTCACTAATCTAAGAGGTTTACACAATATTTGTTACACTACTGTTGCTAAATGGCTAAACGTTTATTTAGGGCTATTTCTTGAAGTTGGAATTTTGATTTAGCTCTTCAAGAATTTTCTTGCTCATTTCAGATTGAACCTCGGGGGAATTCATAGCTCCGCTCAAAACGCCATTGAACAAGCCTGTCATGACATTTCCCATTGCGTTATATTTTGCAGTATTTTCCTGTTCTTTTTCCTGACGAATCAATTCGTTTTCATGTTCTTTCTGCATGATTTCAAGTTTATGCTGATGTTCTTTTTCTTTTGATTCTATCTCCAGACGATGCTGCTCTCGAATAGCATCAATATTAACTTTATGTTGTTCCATCAGTCGCTCAATTTCGTGTTGGTTAGATAATTGAAGTTTCTTGTTTTCAGATTTTGCTTGACTTTTTGCCAAAACAAAACTGATAATGCCGCTTATGATTGCTGGAACACATGCTATCAACAATGTTTCCATATAAATTCACCTCATTTTGTACATACTTGTCCTTTTATCATCATAAACATAGACTAATCACAAAATTTTATTAATTGTATTATATCATAAATCGTGATTTTTCTCAACAAAAAAACAATTACAGAAAAACACCGGCAGCTATTATCTGTCAGCATAGCTTCCCACGATAAAAGATTAAGATGGAGACATCTTCTATATGAAAACATGAAAAAGCTACATTTTGATTTCTTAAAACGTAGCTTTTTATTTGTCTAAGCCACATGAAAAAGATATTTTCGGCTTTTCGGCGGAGGGATTTGAACTCTTGTAGATTGATTTCTCTATTTAATTTATCGTCCGCAACATTTTTTATACTTTTTCCCACTTCCACAAGGACATAATTGGTTTCGCCCAATTTTACCTTTATGCGTTTGATGATATTGAAACATTCGTCTCTCAGCCACTTCTTTTCCTAATTGGTAAATTTGATCCGATTCTTCTGGTTTGATATCTTGTGAGGTAAAACATTTCAATTCTACTTTAATAAAATTTCCAACGGAGTCAAAACTTAAATCGATTAGATACCGATCGGGATCATTATTCCAGGACAAACATGCTAATGTATACTCTCTTTTTTGAGAATAGGAAGGCTCTATTAAGCCTTGTTGACTAATAAAGCAGGTATATCTAAGAGAATTATCACCTATACCTGCTGCGTGTATAGGAATCTCTCTCTTTATTTCTTTTTGTCTATTTAGAACATAGTCAACCTGATTGCAAAAGTCATTTTTAGCATCAGTGGAAAAATTCAAAAAGTAATTGGCGATGGATGAACGTCCTTCAATAGATTCGACTTCTAAATATGAAATTATCCTAAGAAATAAATCTGGGATATTAGGTAAAGGTTTCTTCGGAAATAATTGGGGATGATATAATTTGCAAAAATAATCATCTAAATCTTCACGATACCCAATAAAATTCCCAACAGATCCTGGGGGAATAATATCCGTTTGGAAGCAATAACAATTATGTTTAATATACATTCCCAAATGATCTAATTCACCATTTAACGCCAGCTTAGATTCTTGAGTGGCTAAACTTCTTTGTTGAAGAAAATGCAAAAACATTAAAGGCGAATTGAAATATTCTCTATAAACCATCAAATCATCAACAGCAATACTTATAGCATTGCTTTTTAATTGCATAAAACGTAGTTTTTCAGCTTTGGCCGCAAACGCATTGATATTGTCTATTGTTACCGACATCATAAATATCGAAGATATTTTATCCATATCTATAACAGCTTTGACTTTATGATTTTCATCGTATAGTAACGGCTGGGATTTTCCTGTCAAATAGTCTTTTGTTCGTTGACACTGCCAGTCAGCTTTTTCTATTAAAGACTTGTATGATTTTATATGAGCGTGAAAATCCAAAATTGGAGGGGTATAGACAAAAGAGCCTGCCTTAACTTCTACAATTATAAGAACATCATCATATAAAACAATGAGATCATTTTCGGCAGCCTGTTTCATCGAATTATTGATCGGATAATAGTTTGAACGGTAAGTTAAACAATGTGGTAGAAGTGATTGGAAAATATTTTCGACCATTTTTTCGCTGGCTACTTGCTGATTATCCGACCATCTGTAATGAGGTCTTAATCGAGTAATAGTTTTTTGAATTACTCTATAAAAATTATCAATAAATGAATAGTAGTCAAAACAATAAGAAATATTATTTATTCTGATAAACGGACGTTTAAATACCGGCAAATCTATAATAGGCCAGCCCGCAAAGGGAGAGTCATTAAAAAAATTTGTATTATCATTAAGTTCCCAAGACAGTTCTTTAATAAAGTTCTCTGGCCATTGTGTAACCTTAGCTACATCGCGCAATTGTGTCCCGAAAAATTTATTGTAAAAGTCCTCGCCTTCTTGCTTATGCTCAGCAAAAAAAGTATCTTGGTCTTCAACTTCATAATTTTGAAATTCTTCAAAAATATTCTGAAATTGATTAAGAGCATCCGCCTTTGCTTGTGTCAACGAATATTGCAATTTGGAAATACCGTTAATAATATCCTCCGTACTAATTCCGAATATATCTTTAAAGATATCGTCGTGTTCTTTTAAAAGTTCCTGGTAGTATTCTATTTCGAATACCTGGTAACGATTACCTCTTACCAAATACATCATCTGTGCTTCAACTATACTTTTTAAAATGTCATCTTCTATTCCTGGAAGTAAATCTTCTAATTTTGCTCCCCAGAAAATATAGAAATTTTGTATAAGGATGTGAAGGTCTTCAATATCTTTTAAAATTTCATGAAACAAAGGGGGTGGATCACCATCCAGATGTTCAAGCGAATTACATGAAGCTGAGACTAAAACGCTTTGTATGTACTCAGTTGCTCTTACAATAGGGATATCTTGAAAAGAACCTTGAGATTCCGAAAACAAGTTTATAAAAGTCAGTAGTCCCATGTCAGAAGAGAACGACAAAAGTTGAATAGGATCACATCTTAAGATTTTTTCTTTTATAGCAGAAATTTTCTCATTTACCTTTTGGATTTCCTCGAAATATTTTGACTTTAAATATGCAGTTAACTGTTTATGCTGATTTGACGACATATTATTTTTTAGCACGATATGTTTACCAAAACGAGCTAATTCAGCTAAGCCATTATTAAAGTACTCATCAGGAGCTATTCTTTTCATTATTCTTCTTCACCTATCTGTTTCAACCACATAATAAGGCTATCAATCGTTTTACGGTTTGTAGCCAATGATATTTAGTACTTATAAATTTTCAATTTATTCTTAGTCATAGCTTTGATTTTTTTCTTGCTCATTTATTTGCAATAAACTTTCATCCCACAATGGTTCATCTTCTGGAAAAACTTCATCGTGAGTTTTGAAATACGCCTCTCTAATTACATCTATCCAATGGTTGATATTTTGCATTTGAATGATCGTATCACTCTCTGGAAAAAGGGTGAAAAACATAGCAGAAATTTGAGCGAGAGAAATTGCAGAATGTTCTCCTGGTGTTGTAATTCCATAGTCACTTCGTCCTACGGGTATCACAGGATGAGTCCCCATATTGCAAAGCCTGCCAAATGTACCTTGTGGTGAAGCATGAACAGTTTTATTTGCAAGGTCATATTGCCTTTTCCAAACATCTGAATTAATATCGCAAGCTTTTTGTATATCATTAAATGTAATGTGTTTTTTCTTTATTGAAAAGATTTTACTTTCTCTTGCCCATTCGTATCGATCATCGGTTTCTGATGCTTCATAAAACTTTTTTGCAATATTTTCTCCATATTGTATGATAAATGAGCTTATAATGGACAACTCATACATAGAACGCCAGCGAGCATATGCCCCATCAGCAAATCCGTTTTTCATTAAAGTAATTATTTCGAGAAATTCCTGCAAAGCACGTCCGTGAATATGTTGCATTACAACGTATGTCCAGTACTTTGCTTGGAATTCATCTTTAGATAACGATTCAACATATTCTGAATATGACTCTGCCGCTTCTAAAGTCATAATATACATTGCTTCAGAAGCCACAAATGCACGATACCATTTCTGCTCTTGATGAGCTATAAATTCCTGTTCGTCTGCCCGAAATCCCATAACTTCTTCAAACATAGTGGATTTCATAAATGAAAAGGTATCTTTTGCTGCGTCTTTCATCATATCATTAAACAGTACTTGAATATCCAAAGATTCAAAATGATCCAAAATTTTTTTAGCTTCTTCTTCCGTTTCTGCCTTATTAATTTCTTCTTCTAAAGTGGATTTTATGGCTTTTGAAAAAAGTTCCGCAAGGCTTTCGGTTCGTGACATAATCATTTTCCTTTCACCCTTTCCATTACTTAATATCTGTTTCCATTCTTGAACTCATGAAATACTTCAGTACCTCATATCGAAACTGCATATCATTCCACATTTCAAAATCACAGGCAATAAACGGGTGAGCCATTGTGCCTCCGTTTTTGCCTCGCTTGGATTCAAGTCCGATAGCGTTCACAGTTTCAATCCATCTCTTTGGCGTCAATGTATAAGAAGGAGAGCGAACATCTTTCAGCAACTTTTGAAATGCTTCCTCGTTGAATTGCTTATTGTTATTGCGCTCCCATTCTCCAAGAAACGCAATCGTATTTCTGCTGCGCAGCCAGCTTTGAATCAGATAACTCGGATTATCCGGTTGGAATCTCCTCGTAATATCTGTCAGTGATATAGGCTCATCCGTCGGGCGCAAATATTTGTATACTGTGTCTTCCAGATATGCATTCATTTTAGGCTCATATATAGATGTCTCGCCTTTACTCATCGCCTCAAATAGAGTATCGCGGATATCTTCCCAATCCTTTGGATGAAGTTCAACTTTATCATTTACCCGTTTTAGGAACTCCTCACGCGTTATAGCATAAGCCCACAGTAATTCTGTTTTGATTGCTCGTCCCATTCATCCTCATCCTCTATAACTCGATTTGGATTTCGGCAATTACTTTCCTTCAGATTTTCTACAGCTTCAAACATCTCATGGCTAACGATACCAAAGGTGTATTTGTAGTTATTTAATAACTTATTCAAAACGTCCCGGCTCCATTTTTCTTTCCCGGATGGAGACGGTATCTGTGTTTCAAATAAGTACTGCTGGATATCTTCTAAACTGTTTCCGTTCAAATAAAGTGCGAATATCCTTGCAACAACTGCTGCTTTATCAGGTATCGTTTCAACAATACCGTCTTTATTTCGACGGAATTCATAACAAACCTTGCCGAAAATCTTTGATTCAATATAAGACAATTTCATATCAAAATTTCCTTTCTAATTATATCACTAATTTGTGTGTTTAACAATAATAAAATAGATATTAGTGGATTTTCAATTTTCTTTGGGCTGTTGCTTATAGCTATAACACGCAAATTAGTGTATTTATAAATTGTAATTTCAACGACAAAAGAAAAAACGACCCGATTTTCATCAAAACCAAGTCGTTATCAATGCCATAATTCTATTTTTAGCCTATTTGTGGATAAAAGAAGAGACAAACCTGCCCTAAAACAAGTTTGTCTCTTTTTGGCGAAGGGGATGGGATTTGAACCCTTGTGCGATTGCTCGCAAACTGATTTCGAATCACCCCTATTATAACCACTTCGATACTGGTCTGTATTCAATTAATCTAATGAATATAGCCGTCCATCTCACCCTACCAACTCCCTCAACAATTTAACCCCCAACACAGTTGCAGGGATCCGATAGCTCGGTGAGAGATTAGAGAGCACAACAACCGCCGTCCCGGTTTCAACATGAAAGCCCAAATAGCTGTTATAATCCCCTGTACCGCCATTGTGCCATATGATTCCATTTTCGTTATCGATGATCCAGGACATTCCAATCCCATCCATACGAATGCCGAGGGTCTCATAAAATTCGGGAGTAGCGTTGATCATGTCAATTTGCTGATGGCATTCTGTAAAAAGCGGATTGCCTGCAAGCTGCATTTGTGCATATAAAAGTAAATCCGATATATCGGATTTGAGCGCGCCTGCGGGCAGATAAGCATCTTCATATTTCCAGTCCCAATAGTTTCCTAGATCTCCGTCTTCTGCAAAAACTCCCGTGTTTTTTAAGCCGAGGTCATTTTGTACAAAGTCATTTATCAGCATTGGATAGTCGGTGTCATATACCGTTTCAAGCACAAGCCCTAGAACTGCATAGCCAAAGTTAGAATAGGTAAAATCGTGGTTTTCTGTACCTGCATTTAGATCACCTGCTTTATCAAGCACCATTTCCTTGGTGATACCATAAAAATCATTTCGACCGATAAGAAAATTGATAATCATTGGAGCTTCAAAATAATAGCTTTCATATCCCGACGTGTGTGTTAAGAGTTCTTTGATTGTTGGATATTTACCGCCTTCGGGGAGAGAAAGATAGGTATCGATTGTACGATCAAGATTGATTTTTCCTTCAGTAGCAGCCTTGTAGATCAGAGCAGCAGTGAAGGTTTTGGTTAGAGAGCCGATTTCGTATGTATGGAGCTCAGCGGGGAGTTCTTTTCCATCTTGACCATAGACGGTATAGGATGACTGTCCATCCTTTATAATTCCGACGGTTATGACGGCATCAGGATTGTTTTTCGTTGTATAGGAAAGAGCCTCTGCGAAAGTGAGATCCGGCAGTTTATTCATCTGTCTCGTACCGTAAATCGCATAGACACTCAAACCCAGAACCACACAAAGCATGATGGAAATGACCCTGATAACCCTCCTTTTCTTTGAACGCGGTCTGTCAAAAATGAAATACCGGCCCGTGCACTTTTGATACGCAGTATAGGCTTCGCCAAAGACCTTGGTCAGGTATTTTTCCTCCTGTAATATCTGCAGGTGGAGCATGACAGCAGCGTAAAGCACGAAAATCAAATGCAGATAATTGAAAAATGCGATCAGCACACCGAAATACAAGAGGTCGAATCCGAGAAAAGCGGGATTTCGGCTGATACGATATATACCGGTTGTGACAAGCTCGGTTTTGTCCTTTTCGGGTATGCCGGCGCGCCAGCTGTCTCTCATTGTTTTCATAGCTGCGATGAAAATAAGAACGCCGAGGGCTGCAAGAGCTATGCCTATCCAGGCATAAGAGGATTTCCACATGCGGAAACTGCATATAACGCTGATTAGCTCTACGGCAACGACCAGATAGGTGGCGATTTTCATCAGTATTTCGATGATCAGCAGTCTTCGGGGCTTGCGGCCCTTGCCGATCTGATTCGTTTTTAGGCCTTTTCGGCGCTGCAGCATCATTTTAGTAAAGTATGCAATATAAAATACTGCGATTATGGCGAGAGCCACAATTTGTATCAATTTCATTTTCATCCATCCTTTCCAGGCCATTGTAGCATATGCATGTGAATTTTTCTATTTATTTTATCCTGCAGGTGTGTATAATAAATCATGTTAGGGACTGAGAAAAGCTGTGCAGCACTGTAAGGAGGAGATATAATGCACTTTGTGGAGGCAAAAGGAATATTATCAGCTAAAAATGGGATGAATTTGTACCGCGGCTGTTCGCATGGGTGCATTTATTGCGACTCCAGAAGCAGATGCTATCATATGGAGCATGCTTTTGAAGATATTGAGGTCAAAGCCAATGCAATTGAATTATTGGAACATGCGCTTATCCATAAGCGCAAAAAGTGTATGATAGGCACCGGTTCGATGACGGATCCTTATATTCCGCTGGAAATGGAGCTGGGGCATGTCAGAAAGGCGCTGCAGCTTATCTATGAGCATGGGTTTGGCTTTACGGTTATTACAAAATCCAGCCGCATTGTCAGAGATATAGATCTTTTGCAGAAAATCAATGAGAGAGCAAAATGCGTTGTGCAGATGACGCTGACTACGTATGATGAAGGGCTCTGTAAAAAGCTGGAGCCGAACGTAAGCACGACGTCAGAGCGTTTTGAGGTGCTGAAAACGCTGAGAGATGCAGGAATACCGACGGTGGTATGGCTTTCGCCGATTCTGCCGTTTATTAACGATACCAAGGAAAATATTGCGGGCATCCTGGATATGTGTGCAGAGGCGAAAACGTATGGCATTCTTTGCTTTGGAATGGGGCTGACGCTCCGGGAGGGCAATCGGGAATATTTTTATGAGCAGTTAGACAGAGTGTTTCCGGGTCTAAAGGAAAAATATATCCGTACATATGGAAATCAGTATATGATAGAAAGCGCGAATAGCAGAGAGTTAATGCGGTTTTTTCATCGGAGATGTGAGGAAGAGGGAATTGTGCATCATAATGAGCTGATATTTGAGTATTTGCATTCTATGGAAGAGAAGAAGGGGAGCGAGCAATTGAGTATTTGGGATTGAATCGTGGTAGAAAATAAAATCTATTCAATCTGCCTGATTGGATTGACTTGATTGAGTTGATTTGCTATACTGATGTTACTCTACTGGGAGAGGAGGGCCGATATTATGTTTTTTCAGGAGAGTGAAACGATAGAGTTAAAGGAAATAATGGTTGATGATGTGAAGAAGGAGCTGATTGCTTTTGCAAATGGCGAGGGCGGAATGCTTTATATTGGTGTAAGGGATGATGGAACGGTCGTTGGAGTGGAGAATCCTGATCAGGTTTCTCTGCAGATTAGCAATATGGCACGGGATGCGATTAAACCGGATATTACGATGTTTCTGCATTATGAAACGCTGGAAATCGAGAGTAAAAAAATTGTGGCAGTCCGTGTCCAGCGGGGAACGGACCGTCCCTATTATATTGCAAAAAAGGGACTTAGACCGGCGGGGGTCTATGTTCGGCAGGGGTATTCTTCTGTGCCGGCTACGGATAATGCGATTCGCAGCATGATTAAGGAGACGGATGGAGATCGCTTTGAAGCGATGCGTTCTTTGAGGCAGGAGCTTACTTTTGAGGCGGTGAAAAAGGAGTTTGAAAGCCGCAATCTGGAATTTAGCGCGCAGCAGATGAGGACTTTGAAGCTGATGGATCATAATGGCATTTATACCAATCTTGCCATGCTGCTGTCAGAGCAGTGCAGCCACAGTATTAAGGCAGCTGTTTTTCAAGGAAATGATCAGGCGGTATTTAGGGATCGGCGTGAGTTTGTCGGTTCTTTGCTGCAGCAATTAAATGAGGCATATGCGTTTATTGATTTTCGTAATCAGACGCATGCAACCTTCAGTGGGCTTTTGCGGACGGATACCAGAGATTATCCGGAGGTAGCGGTGCGGGAGGCGCTTTTAAATCTGCTGGTGCATCGCGATTATTCTTTTAGCGCTAGTGCCTTGATCAGTATCTATGCCGATAGGATTGAATTTGTATCCATCGGCGGCTTATTGCCGGGAATTGAGCTGGAGGATATCATGATGGGGGTTTCTATATGCAGAAATCAGGATCTGGCTAATATATTCTATCGTTTGCAGTTGATAGAGGCATATGGGACCGGAATGGGAAAAATCATGAAGGCCTATGAAGGTACAGCGAAAAAACCGACGATTGAAGTAACGCAAAATGCCTTTAAGATTACGCTGCCCAATATCAATACTGTATATGAGGCGGAGCCCGCGGCGGCGTCTTCTGTGATGATGCTACATGAGGCAGTGGCGACGCAGTTTGGAAAACTGGACCCCGATGAGCGCAGGGTACTAGAGCTCGTGAGCAATCAAGGTAAGGTGACGAGAAAGGATGTAGAGGACCTGCTGGAGGTAAGCGCTTCTACGGCCTCGCGGATTCTCAGGCGGCTGGTAAAGGGCGATCTGCTGACGCCGCAGGGCAAGGCGCGGAGGATCAAATATATCCTGTCCAAATAAGAAAAAGCTGTGAAGATAAATCATCTTCACAGCTTCTTTTTTAGTCAAGCACTTCTTCTAAGGTTTGAATCAGCTTGTCAATATCAATCGGCTTTGCAATGTGCCCATTCATACCAGATTGCAGAGCGGCCTGCTTATCCTCATCAAAAGCATTGGCCGTCATCGCCAAAATGGGAATGGAGGCGAGAGCCGGATCTTCTAGCTTCCGGATCGCAATCGTGGCTTCATAGCCATTCATGACCGGCATCTGCACATCCATCAGGATTAGCTGATAATAGCCGGGCTGCGAAGCCTTCAGCATATCCACCGCAATTTGGCCATTGGCAGCCGTCTCTACTGAAAATCCGGCCTCCTCCAAAATGGCCTGCGCAATCTCCAGATTCAGATCATTATCATCGGTCAGGAGAATGCGTCCGCTATGATTTCCGATTTGCAGTGGAGAAGCCGGCTCTGCATTTTGATCCTGATGAAGGACCGACTGCAGGCAGCTTTTCAGCTCTGAAAGAAACAGTGGCTTGCTGCAGAAAGCATTAACGCCCGCCTGCCGTGCCTCTTCTTCAATATCAGACCAGTCATAGGCCGTCAGAACGATAATAGGGACCTCATCGCCTATCTCCTGACGGATGCGCCGGGCGACCTCGATGCCATTCATATCGGGCAGGAGCCAGTCGATAATATACACAAAATAGCGATCGTCCCGCATACTGGCCTGACGGGTGCGCAGCACAGCCTCCTTGCCGGAAAGAGTCCATTCCGCACGCAGGCCGATCTGGTGCAGCATCCAGGACACACTGTCGCAGGTATTAAAATCATCATCTACCACCAAGGCACGCAGCCCCTTGAGCTCGGGAATGATACGCGGTTCTTTTTCGCCGCCATGAAGGCGGAAGGTGAGGGAAACGATACATTCTGTACCAAATCCCTGTTTACTTTTAATTTCGATGGATCCATTCATCATATCGATGATATTTTTCGTGATGGCCATGCCAAGACCAGTCCCTTGAATGCCGCTGATCGTCGAATTACGTTCGCGCTCAAAGGGTTCGAAGATATGAGAAATAAACTGCTCGCTCATTCCAATGCCAGTATCCTTGACATGGAACTCATAGCTGGCATACCCGGCCGGAGCGCCTGCCTTTTCAATGACCTTTACGCTCACCATACCGCCGGCGGCTGTATATTTGATGGAATTGCTTAAAAGGTTTAAAAGAACCTGATTGAGGCGCAGGCGGTCACAGCAGATGTCCTCATTCTGGACATCAACAGCATCCATGTACAGGTCCAGCTGCTTGGCGTGGATATCCGCCTGGATGATGTTATGAAGACCGTGCAGAATATCGGGCAGGCTGCAGGGCTCCTCCTTGAGGTGGATCTTGCCGCTTTCAATGCGGCTCATATCCAGAATATCGTTGATCAGGCTCAGCAGATGATTCCCGGAGGTCATGATTTTTTTGAGGTATTCCTCCACCTGATTGCGCTGCTCGATATGGGTGATCGCAAGCGTTGTAAAGCCGATGATGGCATTCATAGGCGTGCGGATATCGTGGGACATATTGGAAAGGAAGGTGCTCTTAGCCTTGCTGGCACGGTTAGCCTGCACAAGAGCATCCTCCAGCAGAGCCTGCTTCTCTCTTTCCTTATGCATTTCCTCATCGATGCTGCGGCAGCCTAGAACAATGCCATGATTCATATCCCAACTTCCAGAGCGAACAGCCTTCAATTGAAAATAGCGGATCTCGCCGCAGCAGGTCGTACGGTAATTGATATGACAGATTGTTTTTTCAGAAAGCTCCTTTTCAAGCCAAGAGCGAGAAGTAGCTTCCTGCATGAAGGCTTTATCTTCTTCATGTACGGCCGTATCTATGTAGCGCTTCATACAGTCTTCGAGGATTAAATTGCCTGAAAAGATATCATTCAGAATATTGTTTTTACAATCGTTAATTCGCAGTGCCTCGCCATGACCAGTGTCCAGATCAAAGAAGCAAACCAGACTGTATTCGGTGCTGAGGGCATGGATGAGCTCCATCTGACGCCGTTTATCTTCAGAGCGCACCTGCTCCTCGCGGAGTTTTTGGTCGGTGTAATCTAAGAGATAGCGCTGATAGAAAAGCTCACCATTTTTCTCGATGATTTTGATATTGCCCATGACATGCAGGATCTTGCCATCGGCATGCTTTACGCGGTATTCCACGCTGACACTATCGCCTACATTTTTAAGTGCGCTGATGCTTTCCTGCAGACGTGCTTGATCTTCGGGCAGAACAGAGGAGGCCACCATGTGAAAGCCGCTTTGGACAAGCGCCTCTTGTGAGGCATAGCCCAGAATACGCAGCGCGGCCTTATTGACGCTGATAATGTGGGAGCCGTCAAGGGAATGGCACATAACACCGCAGTCCATGGTCGTAAAAAGAAGCTCCAGCGTTTGATTCTTTTGCAGCAGCTCCTGTGCATAGGCGCGTTCCTTGGTGATGTCGATCGCGACGCCTACCGTGCCCATGACGCTGCCATCAAGATCATACAAAGGAGATTTGTAAGCGGTAAGCAATTTCATCCCCTCGCCAGTTTGGATCGTTTCTTCAGAGACGAAGGTTTTCTTGCTTTCCATGACAATGCGCTCGGATTCGATGCAGGCAGGATCATCCTGTTCTACATCCCAGATATAGGCATGCCGGCGGCCCTGCACCTGCTGCTTGGTTTTGCCGACCGTTTGGCAAAAGCTATCATTTACTTTTTCATGGACACCATCTTTGTCCTTGTACCAGATCAAATTCGGGACGCTGTTGATGGTTGACTCCAAAAATTGATTGGTCTCCCACGCATTTTTGCAGAAGCGATAATGCTGCTGCCATTTAGAAAAACGAAACTGAAGCTCTGCCTCAGACATAGGAAAAAACCAGATATCGGTAATATCTGGCAGATATTCTGTCAGCTGAGGAAGCTGCTGTTTTTCTGCTAATATAATAAGATCTGCCCCGTCATTTTTGGATGCAATCAGCAGACGAATGGTTTCGGCCGCATTGAGCTGCCTGAAGTCTGCCAGAATGACATCCGCATTTTGCGCCAGCGGCGCCTCGGCTTGGCTGCTTTGGAAAAATTCATGTGTAAAAGCTTCAAGGGGAGGCATTTCTTGGAGTATCTGAAATAACTCTGGCTGCTGGCTGATGCAATAAAACCGTGTATGACAATGATACATAGGGTTCCTCCCAGAGTGAGTTGTAAAAGTATTCAATATATTTCATTTTAGCAATTCCCGGAATAGATGTCAATGCATTGACAAGTCCTTTTTAAATCGATATGATGGAGAAAAAGTTGTAAGGAGTATTGTATGAGCGTATATAAAATGAGGCTGCTTTGGATTTGCATGAGTCTGTGTATGCTGGCAGGGTGCGGCGCAGGCCGCAACGAGGAAAGTGTGAAGGAGATAGAGCCATCGTCCGAGAGGATGAAGGAGGAGTCTGCGGAGGTTTCGGTTTGGGCAAGAGAGGAAAGCGTGCAGACGGTGGAAAGCAATAACGGTTCGGACAGGGCGCTGCATGTTGAGGGGAGCCAGCTGGTGAATGCAGAGGGCGAGCCGGTGCAGCTAAAAGGGATTAGCACACATGGGTTGGCGTGGTTTCCGGAGTATGTGAATGAGGCGTGCTTTCGGCAGCTGAAGGAGGAGTGGCAGGCAGATGTCATCCGGCTGGCGATGTACACGGCTGAATATGGCGGCTATTGCAGCGGCGGGGATCAGGCGGCGCTGAAGGAGCTTGTGAAAAAGGGAGTAGAGTATGCGACGGACCTGGATCTGTATGTGATCATTGACTGGCATATTTTGTCGGATGGCAATCCGAATCTATATGTAGAGGAGGCGAAAGCTTTCTTTGCAGAAATGGCAGCCTTATATACCGAAAATGATCATGTGCTGTATGAAATATGCAATGAGCCTAATGGCGGCACCACATGGGAGGAGATTAAGGCGTATGCTGCTGAGGTCATTCCGGTGATTCGGGCGCAGGATGCAGAAGGAATCATCATTGTGGGGACGCCTAACTGGTCACAGTTTGTCGGAGAGGCCGCCGCAGATCCGATTGCCGGATATGATAATATTATGTATGCGCTGCATTTTTATGCGGCGACGCATACGGATGAGCTGCGGCATGCCATGACGGAGGCTGTGGCGATGGGGCTGCCTGTTTTTGTGACGGAATACGGAATCTGTGATGCCAGCGGCAGCGGTGCGATCGATGAGCAGCAGGCGAATCAGTGGGTAGAAGCGATGGATGCCAGCGGTGTGAGCTATGTGGCATGGAATTTATCTAATAAAAATGAGACCAGTGCGATGATCGATAGCGGCTGCAGTAAAACCTCTGGGTTTGCCAGAGAGGATCTGAGCCCATCGGGCAGATGGGTGTATGATATGCTGCAGCAGGGTAATAAATAGGGCTTATAAACAAAAGAACCGCCTAAATTGGCGGTTCTCATAAAGAGTGGGAGCAAGTATAATTACCAGTATTGAACAAGGGTTATAACTTTATCATAGTCTGGCATGACATGAGAAGAAGTGCTCATGCTGAAGGGAAGGCTAGAGTCTTTGGGAATATTATCAAGATACTGAGTTTGACCTGCTACGATGCGGTCTTCTTTATAAAAAATAGTGCAAATCGCTACGCTGCCAGAATCTTTGCCGGAATTATTTTTTACTTCTCCAAGAATAGTATAATTTGAATAATTTCCCAGAGTTATCGAAACATTAGAGACTTCGAACAGATCATTTGTGGGGATAACGTTACTTTCAGCTTGTTTGTATTCAGCGTCTTGATTTGTTAGTACGCATTCGATCTTTGCCGCAGGTTTTCCGCTGTTATTTTGAGTTAAGCTATTATAGGCAAGTGTATCGCCAGGGTTTGCTCTGAAGGTAACAACTTGTTCGGTAGCAACTAAGTTTCCGTCTGCATCACGAAAAGTCACATTGATTGAAGGATATTCAAGATATTGATCTTTGGTATTATTTTTGATTACAAGGGTGTAGTATATGTATTCATCACCTTCATAAAATCCGGCATCAACAGAAAAACGGGAGGTCTCTGCGGTAGAGGCTGAATCTGATTCCGAATCCTTAGAATTATCAGGGGAACTGTCTGAATGAGAGTCCTGAGTTAAAAGCCCCAGTTTACTATTTGATGACTCTATAGCCCGAGTGTATGTATTAAAGGTATCAGAAAACGAATTAACATCTCCGGAAGGATCTGTAACCAGTCTATAGTAGTTATCAAAATTAGTATATAAGGTATCATACTCATTTTTGATTGTGGAAGCAGCCGAGTTGGTACCGATGTCGATTTGGATGATTTCTTTGTATTGATTACAAATCGTAGTATAATTTTGCACAACCTCATCACGAGATACATTACCCTTATCGAGCAGCCAATTAAAGGCGCTGTCTACCATAGAGGAATAGTCCATAGTTCCATTGACATTGTTTAATGCATTCCAATAATTATATTCATATTGCCCCAGGTTAGAAAGTAAGATCGCTGTTTCTTCAATAGCTTGGCGGGATTCCTCGACAAGCTTGGTATAAGCGCTTATATCAAATTCGTTTTCTGGCGGAAGAGAGGATTCAGCGGTAAGGGAGGATTCTATTATGCTATTGCTGTCAGCCTCAGGATTGTTTGAAGTGCAGGCTGTAAAGGAAAAAAGTAGAGCTAAAATAAGAGTACAAATAGTAAGTTTTTTAAATTGAGTCATAGTCATAATCTCCTAAAGTGATATTGGCCTAAAATAAAGTGCCTCCTTTGTTGGTAGTTAATTTTGGCCAGAAACTAACCTTTTCATATTTGATGTATATTATAAAATGAAAGTTAGATAAATAGGGAAAATTAAAGCGTTATTTATTATCGTGCGTATATCGGATATAGATATAAAGATCAAGGCATTAGATTAAATGTTTTAGTTATTCCCTTAAAATAAATCAGATCTCAAGGTCTTGGAGAAAGCGCCTGCCAATGAAATTGGAGATACCCTTCCTCTGTTCTTGAGATCTGATAACAGCTTATATCTAACCATTTAAAATGTCAAGTAAAAAAGTTTTTATTTGGAGCCGAGGAGGCATCAATAAGATTACAAATAAACGGCATTTCCAATAGCAATATGGATCAGAGCATTACTGCTCACGCCCAATCTACTGGAAATGCCGTTATTAAAGAGTATACAGATTGAGGATAGAAAAGTCAATTAAAATTTATTGAGAATGCTTCTTTAGAAGTAACATTCGATCAGAACAACAAAAGAACCGCCCCAACCGGCGGTTCTCATACAAAAAGCAGGGTACGGGAGTCGAACCCGCCTATCCGGCTTGGGAAGCCGGCGTACTACCGATGTACTAACCCTGCGTTTGAAACACATCCATTATACATCGTTCACAGATAAAACGCAAGGCCTATTTTAAAATCAGACTTTAGGTTACGGGGTCAGCCGATTAGGACCGCGGAAAATAAACATTGCATCCTTAATCGTAAGTCCCAGAAGCAGCATGGTCAGACGGTCGATACCCAGGCCAAAGCCGCCGTGCGGCGGGCAGCCATATTTAAAAAACTCCAGATAGAATTTCACATCCTTAGCCAGACCCTTTTCCTCCGCCTGTTTTTTGAGAATTTCATAGCGGTGCTCGCGCTGAGCACCTGTTGTGATCTCTACGCCGCGCCAAATCAGATCATATCCCTGTGGTACGCCGTTTTCGTCCCGCATATGATAAAAAGCTCTTTTCTCCGCATCATAATCAGTTACAAACAAAAACTCATGTCCGTAATGCTTTTTTACCCAGTCAAAGCTGAGCCGTTCCGCCTCTGTAGTCAGATCGCCCTTTTCAGCATCGTCAGGGGTATAGCCAAAATCCTGTGCTAGGCCTTCGTACAGCTCTTTCAATGTCACCACAGGGAACGGCGCATCAGGCACGATCACCTCAGTGCCAAAGGCCTCGCGGATCTGATCGCCGTATTGGCTTTGGACCGCTTTCAAACCAGCAGTCAGGAGCGCCTCCTCCAGCTTCATAACATCCCGGAAGGAGTTAATATAGCTAAACTCCAGGTCAAATCCCGTAAATTCAGTTGTATGCTTACTGGTATAGGATTTCTCAGCGCGGAACACAGGACCCACCTCAAAGATGCGCTCAAATCCCGCCGCCATAGCCATCTGCTTATAGAACTGCGGACTCTGTGCAAGATAAGCGCTGCGGTCAAAGTACTTCACTTCAAAAACATCCGAGCCGCTCTCACTGGCTGTGCCGATCAGCTTAGGCGTATGAATCTCAATAAAATGGGCATCCAAAAGATATTGCCGCATGGCGGCGACCAAGGCCGTCTGTACCTGAAACAGCAGCTGGTTCTCAGAGGTCCGCAGGTCGATCCAGCGATAATCGATGCGCTGGTCAATGCTTGAGCGTTCCACCGCCTTTTTCTTTTTCGTTGCCGGAATCTCCTGACGGATAATCGGCAGCGCCTCAGCAAGGCTTTCGATATGAACATCGCTCGGAATCATCTCAATGCCGCCCATCTTTACATACTCATTCTCTGCTGCTGTGCCCCAGACCGTCAGTACCGAATCATTGGTCACATGCTCCAGACGCTCAGCCAGCGCCGGATTTTGTTCCTTCTCCAGCGTCACCTGCAGCTTCCCGGTGATATCCTTCAAAACAATAAAAATCATCGACTTGCTGTTGCGGATAGTATCCACAAAGCCTTGTAGCTTTACTTTACATCCAAGATGATTTTTAATATCCTTTATATATACGCGATCGTCCATACCAAACAGCCTCCATTTTTAAATTGTCATTACTGTAGCACGTTTCAGCGCAAAAATCAATTCACAAATCATGCACCAGCAGAAGAAGACATCAAGGAAGGCGGTCATACTCCACACTATCAACCAAAATACGGTATCCCACCTTTTTATAAGTATGATTAGAAATGGGATTTTCCTGATCGACATACAGCCCCAAATATTCGGCGCCACCTGCGAGCAGCTCTTTGGCAATCAGCTGCATCATAGAAGCGCAGTAGCCGCGCCCGCGGCAAGAAGGATGCGTGTATACGCCTGACAGGCAGCAGCCGTGACTCAGACGGCGGGCAACATAAGCGGTAGAGGCAATCTGGCCCTCCGGTGTTTCATATACGTATAAAGAATCGGACGCCAGCAGATCCTTGCGTTTTTCATAAGCCTTTTCCCATTCGTTTTCAGAAACGACAAGCCCTACATCCTGATGAAAACCGATCGCATAGTCTGCCAGCAGCTCCAGATCGTGAGCAGAGGCTTTGCGGAAGCGGCCCGGACTAAGCGGAAATTCATTGACAGAGCGAAGCTCCATGACATCCATGCGGTGGCCGCGCTGGTATCGGCGGTTTTTGTCACAGGCCAAATAAAGATCACAGATCTGAGCAGAGGCCAAAATGCCAGAGATTTCAATATGCTGCTCCTCGATATATTGAAACAGCAGATGGACAGCGCCGGCGGCAGAGGGAGAGCTTAAGGCATACATCAGCAGGCGGTAAGGGGCTACATGCCCAAATAAAAACAGCGGCTGCTGCTGATCATCTAAAACGGCGCCAAAAAAACAGTCCTTATTGGCAGGGCTCTTGGCATTAGCATAGGCATTGCCTAAAATAAGCTGATAGACTACCTCATGCTCTGCCATGCGGGGCTCATACCTGTCTAAAAATTCCTGACCATGTGCACAAATGAAAAGTTCCATTGTATTCTTGCCTCCTTTAAATATTTTAGCGATGAGTATAGCAAAGTCAGAAAGTAAATGCAAGAAAAAATTGCGCAGAGTTTGTTTAGCCGGAGCCGCGTGCCTATAGGCAATATCAACAAATTGCAGCAGCATGGAAGCGAAATGCTTTATCAATCCTAAAAAAATGTATTTTGGCATATTTTGCACTTGACAAGAAGGAGCTAAACAGCTAGAATACTGCCTAAAGGTTATGAAGGATTAAAAATACCGCAGAGGTGTTTCAGAGAGCCGTTGGCTGGTGTGAAACGGTACACGGAGCGGGGATAGCTCTTTTCCTGAGCCGCTGACTGAACAGGTCTTACGACAGAAGCCCTTCCATCAAAGCGTTTTTGTTAAAAGATAAGTAGGATCAGACGGGATCTCCCGTTACAGAGAATCTGCGTTGATGGACGCGGAGTGAGTGGGTTTCTATCACCAAGAAGAGTGGTACCGCGGAGGATTAGATGATCTTCGTCTCTTTTGAACAAAACAGATTTCTGCTTTGGGATAAAGAGGCTTTTTTATATATAACGGGCTTGCCTCCCTGCAGCAGATGCAAAAAAGAAAGAAAAAAGGAAGGTATGAGGACATGAAAGGATTTGAAAAATATAGCCGGCAGTTTTTTGAAGCGCCGGATTGTGAAATGAGCTGGACGCAGAAAGCCTATATCGACCATGCGCCGGTCTGGTGCAGCGTAGACCTGCGCGACGGCAATCAGGCGCTGATTACGCCGATGAGTCTGGAGGAAAAGCTGGAATTTTTCAAGCTGCTGGTCAAAGTAGGCTTTAAAGAAATTGAAATCGGATTTCCGGCGGCCTCCGAGACAGAATATGAATTTTGCCGTACCCTGATTGAAAATGATATGATTCCCGATGACGTCAGCATTCAGGTGCTCACGCAGTCGCGCGAGCATATCATCGCCAAAACCTTTGAAGCGCTGAAGGGCGCTAAGCATGCGATTGTGCATCTATATAATTCTACGTCCGTTGCGCAGCGCGAGCAGGTCTTTAAAAAGAGCAAGCAGGAAATTATCGATATCGCGACCTTCGGCGCAAAGCTTTGCCTGGAATACCGCGCGAAAACAGAAGGCCATTTTCAGTTTGAATATTCTCCGGAAAGCTTTACCGGCACAGAGCCGGAATTTGCCGCCGAGATCTGCAATGAAGTTATCGATATCTGGCAGCCGACGGCAGACGATAAGGTGATTATCAATCTTCCGGTCACGGTTTCTCATTCTATGCCGCATGTTTATGCTAACCAGATTGAATACATGTGCCGGCATCTGCATAACCGCGAGAATCTGGTGATTTCGCTGCATCCTCACAATGACCGCGGCTGCGCCGTGGCGGACAGCGAAATGGGACTCTTGGCCGGCGGCGACCGCATTGAAGGCACGCTGTTTGGCAATGGGGAGCGCACAGGTAATGTGGACATCATCACCTTAGCGCTGAATATGTATTCACAGGGTGTGGATCCGCAGCTTGACTTTACGAATCTGCCAGAGATCACGGAGGTATACGAAAAGGTCACCCGCATGCATGTATATGAGCGGCAGCCCTATAGCGGACGTCTGGTGTTTGCCGCGTTCAGCGGCTCTCATCAGGATGCGATCGCCAAAGGCATGAAGTGGCGGACAGAACAGCAGCCGGAGCACTGGAACGTGCCGTATCTGCCGATCGATCCGGTGGATGTGGGGCGTGTGTATGAGGCCGATGTGATCCGCATCAATTCGCAGTCCGGCAAGGGCGGCATTGGCTATATCATGGAAACTCGGTTTAATTTTGTGCTTCCGCCGAAGATGCGCGAGGTATTCGGCTATCAGGTCAAGAGCGTTTCCGATCATGCGCACAAGGAGCTGCAGCCAGAGGAAGTATATGAAATCTTTAAACAGAGCTATGTCAATATTTTATCGCCGCTGCAGATTCCGGAAACGCATTATAAGCAGCTGCCCGAGGGCATTGAAGCACAGGTGACGATAGAAGAGGGCAGAGAGCGCCGCGTGGAGACGGCGGTTGGCAATGGCCGTCTGGATGCGGTGAGCAATGCCATCCGTAAGGCAAGAGGCATTCATTATAAGCTTGAGAGCTATACCGAGCATTCTTTAGAAGATAAAACAGATTCCAGCGCTGCGTCCTATGTGAGCATTTCCGATGAAAACGGCAAGCCGTACTGGGGCGTAGGCATCGACAGCGATATTATTGTATCCTCGGTCAAGGCGCTGCTGTCTGCTGTAAATAATATGCTGACCGCAGGCAATTAAAGGAGTAAAGAACCAGATGAAAATTTCAGGTGCACAGATTTTGATTGAAACCCTGATCGAGCAGGGCGTAACCGATGTCTTCGGCTATCCCGGCGGTCAGGTGCTGAATATATATGACGAGCTGTACAAAGCCAGCGACCGCATTCATCATGTGCTGGCGGCGCATGAGCAGGGAGCGGCGCATGCGGCCGATGGCTATTCGAGAGCGACCGGTAAGGTGGGCGTTGTGATCGCTACCTCCGGCCCCGGTGCGACCAATTTGGTCACCGGGATTGCAACGGCCATGATGGACTCCATTCCCATGGTCGCCATCACCGGCAATGTACCGTGTTCTTTAATTGGAAAGGATAGCTTTCAGGAGATCGATATCACGGGCATTACGCTGCCCATTACCAAGCATAATTATTTTGTCAATAATGTAGAGGAGCTGGCTGACGTCATTCGTGAGGCCTTCCAGATCGCCAAGTCCGGCCGCCCGGGCCCGGTGCTGGTCGATATCCCAAAGGATGTGCAGATCGCGCAGTGCGAATTCAGCAAAAAGTCCGTTATGCCCTTCATTCCGCAGCGGATGGCCAAGCAGGCCGATATCGACGAGGCCGTGCGGCTGATCAACGAGGCCGAGCGCCCCTACATCTATATCGGGGGCGGCGCGGCCGGGCGCAAGATGGGCAAGCAGATCCTGGCGCTGGCCGATAAAATCGACGGCTACATAGGCTGCACCTTCATGGGCCTCTCAGCAATTTCCAATTCGTGCGAGCGGTTCCTAGGCATGGAAGGCATGCATGGGCATTATGCCTCATCCATGGCCAACAAAGACGCCGATCTTATCATTGGTGTGGGCGTGCGCTTCAGCGACAGAGCCACCGGCAATGTCGCCAAGTACGCCAAGGGCGCCAAAATCATCCAGCTGGATCCGGACTTTTCCGAGATCAACAAAAACGTCAGAGTCAGCGTAGGCATTGTATGTGATATTGTAGATGCGATTGAGCGGATTCTGATCAGCGTAGACAGTCAAAAGCATCCTGCATGGCAGGAAACCGTCGAAGGCTTCCTGCAGGAAGAGCAGCGGATTGCCGAGGAGGCAGAGGCAGCCGCTACGGTGCCGATGACGCCCAGAAAGATGTTTGATATCATTAACGAGCTGAAAACGCCGGAAACCATCATTGCTACCGATGTAGGGCAGCATCAGATGTGGACGGCGCAGTATGTGGATTTTAAAAAGACCAGACGCTTTGTTTCCAGCGGCGGTCTTGGCACGATGGGCTTTGGACTGGGCGCTGCCATCGGTGCGCAGATTGCTACCGGCGATCCCACGGTGCTGATCACAGGCGACGGCAGCTTCGGCATGAACTTGAATGAGCTGGCGACGGCTGTATCCTATCAGGTGCCTTTGGTGATCGTGATTGTCAATAACGGCGTGCTCGGCATGGTGCGACAGTGGCAGACCCTGTTCTTTGAGGAGCGCTATTCTAACACCGTGCTTGCACGACAGACCGATTTTGTTAAGCTCGCGGAAGCATTTGGCGCCCGCGGCGTGCGCGTTAAAACGCCGGAGGAGTTCAGAGCTGCTTTTGCTGAGGGCATGCAGGCGCAGGGGCCGTTTATTATTGACACGCTGATTGATCAGGATGAGTTTGTGCTTCCGATGCTGCCTCCGGGTGGATCCATTGAGGATATCATTGTGAAAAAGGAGGCGAAGGCATGAAAAATCAATTTGTGATTGCGGTGTATGTGGACAATAAGTTTGGCGTGCTGACGCGGGTGACCAGTATGTTTACCCGGCGAGGTTTCAATATTGACGCGCTCACAGTGGGAGAGACGGAGCGGCCGGAATATTCCCGGATCACGATTTCGCTCAGCGGCGATGGCTATGCCAGAGAGCAGCTGATCAATCAGCTGCGCAAGCTGTACAATGTGAAAAAAGTGGAAATTTTGGAGGATGAGGGCGCGGTAAAGCGTGAGCTTTCGCTGATCAAGCTGAAGAATGCGGCGGAGCACCGCGCAGATATCATGACGGCGGTGCAGGTGTACCGGGCCAAGATCATTGATTATGGCATAGAGAGCATGTGCATTGAGATTACGGGTGAATCCTCCAAGATCGATGCATTCATTCAAACGGTGATGCCGTACGGGATCATTGAGATGTGCCGGACCGGCGTGGTGGCGCTGGAGCGCGGCAGCAGCAGTATTTTAGAAAAAGAGTAGCAAGTGTTTATTCACATCGTTTACAGGTGTTGAACAATATATTTTATCCTAAAAGGAGAGATCTATCATGGCAAACATTTATTATCAGCAGGATTGTAATCTGGCGAAGCTAAACGGCAAGACCGTTGCCATTATCGGTTATGGTTCTCAGGGACATGCACATGCGCTAAACCTGAAGGAGTCAGGCGTCAACGTAATTGTAGGACTGTATGAGGGCAGCAAGAGCTGGCTGAAGGCAGAGGCAGCCGGCCTGAAGGTTATGACTTCAGCAGAGGCGGCTAAGAATGCTGATATCATCATGATTCTAATCAATGATGAAAAGCAGGCTAAGCTGTATAAAGAGAGCATTGAGCCTAATCTGACGGAGGGCAAGACGCTTGCATTTGCGCATGGCTTCAATATTCATTTCGGCTGCATTAAGCCTCCGAAGAACGTAAACGTGATCATGATTGCCCCCAAGGGGCCCGGACATACGGTGCGCAGCGAGTATCAGGCCGGCAAGGGTGTGCCTTGTCTGATTGCTGTTGAGCAGGATGCAACCGGCGACGCGCTGGAGATTGGTCTTGCTTATGCGCTGGGCATTGGCGGTGCGCGCGCAGGCGTGCTGGAGACGACCTTCCGTACTGAGACCGAGACCGATCTGTTTGGCGAGCAGGCTGTGCTGTGCGGCGGCGTATGCGCGCTGATGCAGGCAGGCTTTGAGACGCTGGTGGAGGCAGGCTATGATCCGCGCAATGCTTATTTTGAGTGTATTCATGAGATGAAGCTGATCGTGGATCTGATTTATCAGAGCGGCTTTGAGGGAATGCGCTATTCGATTTCCAATACGGCCGAGTACGGCGACTACATCACTGGTCCGAAGATCATTACCGAGGAGACGAAGAAGGCGATGAAGAAGATCCTGGCTGACATTCAGGATGGATCCTTTGCTAAGGAATTCCTGCTGGATATGTCGGATGCCGGCTCTCAGGTACATTTCAATGCGATGAGAAAGATCGCTTCCGAGCATCCGTCGGAGCTGGTCGGCAAAGAGATCCGCAAGCTGTATAGCTGGAGCGATGAGGATAAGCTGATCAATAACTAATTAAAATGGGAAACAGGGCTGTCGCTGCCTCGCGAGTACGCGGCATCGGCAGCCCCTTCTGATTCTATTTGGAATGGAGAATACGATGATTAAAGATACCATTGTGGACGGATTTCAAAATGCGCCGCATCGTTCGCTGTACCATGCGCTGGGACTGACCAAGGAGGAGCAGGCGCGTCCGCTGATCGGCGTGGTGTGCTCCTATAATGAAATCGTGCCCGGTCATATGAATCTGGATAAGATTGCGCAGGCGGTGAAGCTGGGCGTAGCCATGGCCGGCGGCACGCCGATCATGTTCCCAGCGATTGCGGTGTGCGACGGCATTGCCATGGGGCATACCGGCATGAAATATTCGCTGATTACACGGGATATGATTGCAGATTCTACCGAGGCGATGGCGATGGCGCATGGGTTTGACGGCTTGGTCATGATCCCTAATTGTGATAAGAATGTGCCGGGCCTTCTGATGGCCGCGGCGCGCCTGAATATCCCTACGATTTTTGTGAGCGGCGGCCCGATGCTAGCCGGCCGCGTAGGTGGTAAAAAGACGAGCCTGTCCAGCATGTTTGAGGCGGTGGGTGCGTATACGGCCGGAAAAATTGACGAGGCAAAGCTGACGGAGTTTGAGGAAAAGACCTGTGCGTCCTGCGGCTCATGCTCGGGTATGTATACGGCAAACTCCATGAACTGTTTGACCGAGGTGCTGGGCATGGGGCTTTCCGGCAATGGAACGATCCCGGCAGTGTATTCGGCCAGAATTGAGCTGGCTAAGCATGCCGGTATGCAGATTATGGAGCTTGTAAAGCAGAATATCCGCCCGCGCGATATCATGACAGAGGCGGCCATCCGCAATGCAGTGACGGCTGATATGGCGCTGGGCTGCTCGACCAATAGCATGCTGCATCTGCCGGCGATTGCCAATGAATGCGGCGTCACCTTTAATCTGGATATGGCCAATGAGATCAGCGAAAAAACGCCGAATCTCTGTCATCTGGCGCCGGCAGGTCCGACCTACATGGAGGATCTGAACGAGGCCGGCGGCGTGTATGCTGTGCTGAAGGAGCTGAGCAAGCTGGGGCTGCTGGATGAAAGTGTGATGACCTGTACCGGTCATACGCTGGGTGAAAATATTGTACATGCGCAAAACCGGGATGAAAGCGTGATCCGCACGCCGGAAAATCCATACAGCAAAACGGGCGGCATTGCCGTACTGCGCGGCAATCTGGCGCCGGATGGCTGCGTTGTTAAGCGCAGCGCGGTAGCGCCGGAAATGCTGAAGCATGAAGGCCCTGCCAAGGTGTTTAACAGCGAGGAGGAGGCCATTGCCGCGATCTATGCCGGCAAGATTGTGAAGGGCGACGTGGTGGTGATCCGCTACGAGGGTCCGGCCGGAGGTCCAGGCATGCGGGAAATGCTCTCTCCCACATCGGCGATTGCCGGCATGGGGCTTGACAAGGACGTGGCGCTGATTACTGACGGACGGTTTTCCGGAGCCACCCGCGGAGCCGCCATCGGACATATTTCACCGGAGGCAGTACGCGGCGGTCTGATTGCCTATGTCAAGGACGGCGATATCATTTCGATTGATATTCCGTCTTATCAGATTGAGCTGCATGTTTCAGAGGAAGAAATTGAAAAACGCAAAAAAGAAATGCCGATTCAAAAGAAAGAAGGCATTAAGGGCGCCCTGGCGCGCTATGCTAGCATGGTGAGCTCCGCGGATAAGGGTGCGATCATCAATCAGTTTTAAGTGCCGGAGCACTGGCAGAAAGGAAAAGCAATATGTCAATGACAATGACACAAAAAATATTAGCAGCACATGCCGGTCTGGAAAAGGTCGAGGCCGGGCAGCTGGTATTGGTGAATCTGGATAGGGTGCTGGGCAATGACATCACCTCTCCGGTTGCCATCTGTGAATTTGAAAAGCTGGGCTGCGACAAGGTGTATGACAAAGACCGCGTGACCATGGTGATGGATCACTTTGCACCCAATAAGGATATCAAGGCGGCCGAACAGTGCAAAATGTGCCGTGATTTCTGTGATCACTATGAAGTGACGCATTTTTATGACGTGGGCGATATGGGCATCGAGCATGCGCTGCTGCCCGAAAAGGGACTTGTGATCGCCGGCGACGCCGTGATCGGCGCCGACTCGCATACCTGTACCTATGGCGCGCTGGGTGCTTTTTCCACCGGCGTAGGCTCCACCGATATGGCCTGCGGCATGGCCACCGGCAAGGCCTGGTTCAAGGTGCCTTCCGCCATTCAATTCCGCCTGCACGGCAGGCTAAACCGATTTGTTTCCGGCAAGGATGTGATCCTTCACATCATTGGTAAAATCGGGGTAGACGGAGCGCTTTACAAGTCTATGGAATTCTGCGGCGAGGGCCTAGCCTCGCTGACCATCTATGACCGCCTGACCATTTCCAATATGGCGATTGAGGCAGGCGCCAAAAACGGTATTTTTGCAGTGGATGAGCAGACGCTGGCCTATATCAGAGAGCGCAGCGACAGAGAGCCGGTGATCTATCAGGCGGATGAGGATGCAGTCTATGATGCGGTTTATGATATTGATCTTTCAGAGATTAAGTCCACGGTTTCTTTCCCGCATCTTCCGGAAAATACCCGCACCATTGATGAAGTGGGAGAAGTTGCCATCGATCAGGTGGTGATTGGTTCCTGCACCAACGGACAGTATAAGGATCTGGCAGAGGCGGCCGAGATTCTCAAGGGCCGCAGGGTGGCAAAGCGCGTGCGCGCCATTGTGATCCCGGCTACGCAGGCTGTTTATATGCAGGCCATGGAGACGGGGCTGATCAAGACCTTTATTGAAGCAGGCTGCGCCGTTTCTACGCCGACCTGCGGACCGTGCCTGGGCGGCTACATGGGCGTTCTGGCAGCAGGCGAGCGGGCTGTGGCAACCACAAACCGTAACTTTGTAGGCCGTATGGGCCATGTAGACTCAGAGGTATATCTGGCGAGCCCGGCGGTGGCTGCCGCGAGCGCCGTGGCAGGCAAAATTGCAGATCCGGCAGAGATGATGAAGGAGGCGTAAACCATGAAATTTATTGGAAACGTAATTAAATACGGCGATAATGTGGATACCGATGTAATCATTCCGGCCCGTTATCTGAATACCAGTGATAAAAAAGAATTGGCCTCCCATTGCATGGAAGATATCGACAAGGACTTTGCGGCTAAGATCAAGCCCGGCGACATCATGGCAGCCGGCTACAACTTCGGCTGCGGCTCCTCCAGAGAGCATGCGCCGATCGCGATTAAGGAAAGCGGCATCTCGGTTGTCATCGCCAAGAGCTTTGCTAGAATTTTTTATCGCAATGCGATCAATATTGGTCTGGCCATTGTGGAATGCCCAGAGGCGGCAGAGCGCATTCAAAACGGCGATCAGGTGGAGGCCGATCTGGATGAGGGCATGATCTACGACCGGACAACGGGAGAGAGCTTCCGCACGGAGCCGTTTCCGGAGTTTATTCAAAAGATCATCGAAAACGGCGGCTTGGTGGAGTCCATCCGCAAAGGAGATATTCGGTAACGGTCTATGACAGAACAAGAGCTAAAAGAGTATGCCTGCCGGCTTTCCTCGCTGAGCGTATTCAGGAGAATTTTAGAGGATGAGGCCATCGGCAGCCTGCTGGCATATCTGAAAAACGAAGGCAGTCTGCCGGAGCGGCTGGCGCTGTACAGCGCATTTGTGCACAGGCTGCAGGAGGGCGATATCAGCCTTTCGACAGCGCTGAGCCGGCTCGTCTGCGAGGATGAAAACAGCTACATCAAGCGCGTTTCCCGCCGGGAGAGAGTGCCGGCCTCTATGGAGGCCAATGCACAGGAGGAGCTGACGCTTCTCACAGAGCTGACCCGGCTGACGCCGCAAAGCCTGACGGAGTCTCTGCCGTATGGGGGATATGTGCCCGCGTTCGAAAATGAGACGCTGGATCTAAAGGCGATCTATGCAGAGCGCCTGCGCCATATTGAGCGCTATGGATACGGCATTTTTGCCGGCAGCGGTATGTTTCGGGTGGAGGAGGATGCCATCTGCCCGGTGCCGGCGGCTGATCCGATTTCTTTGGAAATGCTGATTGGCTATGAAGAGGAGCATCAAAAGGTTATTGAAAATACAAGGGCGCTGGTGGAAGGCCGTCCGGCAGCGAATGTGCTGCTGTGCGGAGATGCCGGCACGGGGAAATCTTCCACAGTGAAAGCCGTGTCCAACCTGTTTTTTGCGCAGGGCGTGCGTCTGATCGAGCTGCGCAAGGATCAGCTGACCAAGCTGCCGATGGTGATGGGGCATATTGCCGATCATCCGCTGAAGTTTATTATTTTCATTGATGATCTTTCCTTTAATAAAAATGATGACAGCTTCAGTATGCTCAAGGCAGCGCTGGAAGGGTCGGCCTCGGCGAAGGCGCCGAATGCCGTGATCTATGCGACGAGCAACCGCCGCCATATTGTGAAGGAGACCTTCTCTGACCGGACGGGCGATGATGTGCACCGCGCCGATACGATGCAGGAGCTGATCTCGCTTTCAGATCGGTTTGGGCTGACTGTCTATTTTGAAAAGCCATCCAAATCGCTGTATCTGCAGATCGTGCATGAACTGGCGCAGCGCAGCGGCATAGACCTTGCGGGCGCCGAGCTGGATCAAAGAGCAGAGGCCTTTGCCCTGGGAAAGGGGAACCGTTCGCCTAGGGCGGCGGAGCAGTTTGTACAAAGCTTATTATAGAAAGAAGGAATCCTGTCCATGCTTACACTGGATAATGTATACCGGGCCAGCTATACGCTGAAAAATGTGGCGCGCCGCACCGATGTGATCTATGCGCCGAAGCTAAGCCCCGGTACGGAGCTTTATTTAAAAACAGAAAACCTGCAGCTGACCGGATCGTTTAAGCTGCGGGGCGCTTATTATAAAATGTCACAGCTCAGCCCCGAAGAGCGGGCAAAGGGAGTGATTGCCTGCTCGGCAGGCAACCATGCGCAGGGCGTAGCCTTGGCGGCGCAGCGAAACGGGATTAAGGCGGTGATCTGCCTGCCGGATAATGCGCCGATTTCCAAGGTGGAGGCGACCAAGAGCTATGGCGCTGAGGTATGCCTGGTGGAGGGCGTTTATGATGATGCCTACCGCAGGGCGCTGGAGCTGCGCGATGAGAAGGGGTATACCTTTATCCATCCGTTTAATGATCCGGATGTGATCGCGGGGCAGGGGACGATTGCGCTGGAGCTGGCGGAGCAGATCTCGGATCTGGATGCGGTGCTGGTGCCGGTGGGCGGCGGCGGTCTGATTTCCGGCGTGGCCTATACGATTAAGTCGCTGAATCCGAATATTCGGGTGTATGGCGTGCAGGCGGCAGGAGCGCCTAGCATGCTGCGCTCGATGACGGCGGGCAAGATCGAGTGCCTGCAAGGCGTGTCGACGATTGCAGATGGGATCGCGGTGAAGGAGCCGGGAGATCTGACCTATGAGATTTGCAGTCAATATGTGGACGGCATTGTGACGGTGACGGACGATGAGATTTCGGCGGCCATTCTGGCGCTTATGGAGCAGCATAAGCTGGTGACCGAGGGCGCGGGCGCGGTGGCGGTGGCGGCCGCGATGTTTGGCAAGGTGGATCTGGCCGGCAAGCGGGCGGTCTGCATTTTGTCGGGCGGCAATATTGATGTGACGATCCTTTCGAGAGTGATTACCCGCGGCCTGATTATGTCGGGACGCAGCTGTCAGTTTAAAATTGAGCTGGTGGATAAGCCGGGTCAGCTGCGCGATGTGTCGAAGCTGATTGCGGATCTGGGCGGCAATGTGATTGCGGTGCACCATGAGCGGGCGGATCAGGGCTCGGATGTGAATGGCTGCTATCTGCAGCTGATGTTGGAGACGCGCAATGCGGAGCATATTGAGGAGATCAGAAGAGCGCTCCGGCAGCAGGGCTTTAAAATTTTATCATAATAGGAGGAGCAAACGATGAATAAGATTGCAACAGATAAGGCGCCGGCGGCGATTGGGCCGTATTCTCAGGCGATGCAGGTGGGAAATATGGTATTTACCTCCGGACAGATTCCGCTGGATCCGGCAACCGGGGAGATTGTGGGTGCGACGATCAGCGAGCAGGCGGAGCGTGTGATGCAGAATCTGGCGGCTGTTTTGGAAGCAGCCGGCGCGAGCTTTGAAAGCGCTGTCAAAACGACCTGCTTTTTGGCGGACATGGCGGATTTTGCAGCTTTTAACGAGGTGTATGGACGTTACTTTACCTCTAAGCCTGCGCGCAGCTGTGTAGCGGTGAAAACGCTGCCGAAGAATGTGCTGGTTGAGGTGGAAGTGATTGCGGTAACGGCGGAGTAATCCTGCATGCGGATTACGGTGGTTGGCCCCGGACGATGGGGGTCGTTTATTGCGTGGTATTTAGATCGGGCTGGTCATGAGGTGAGCTTATATGGCCGGCCTGGTTCTGCGTCTATGCGGCAGCTGAAGCAGTCACGGCACAATGCGTGCCTGACGCTGCCGGATTCGGTGCAGCTTAGCGAGTCGCTGCAGAGCGTAGCAGAGGCTGAGGTCGTGGTGATTGCCATGCCGTCGCAGGCTCTGCGGGGATTTTTAGCGAGTCTTTCGGAGCAGCGCCTGCAGGATAAGATTTTTGTTTTGTGCATGAAGGGCTTGGAAATCGGCAGCGGCAAGCGCCTGTCGGTGGTGGCCTCGGAGATGCTGGATGCGTCTAACCGCATTGCGGTGTGGATCGGCCCCGGTCATGTGCAGGAATTCTATGCCGGCATCCCTAACTGTATGGTGATTGACAGCGAGGAGCAGGCGGTAAAGCAGCTGTTGGTGGAGGCTTTTTCTACCGATCTGATCCGTTTTTATTATGGCAGTGATTTGATCGGAAATGAGATAGGAGCTGCCTCTAAAAATGTGATCGGCATTGCGGCCGGCATGCTGGATGGTTTTGGACTGGCGACGCTGAAGGGGCCGCTTATGTCGCGCGGTACGCGCGAGATTGCCCGTTTGATTAAGGCGATGGGCGGCAGCGAGCTTTCGGCGTATGGCCTCTGTCATCTGGGAGATTATGAAGCCACAGTATTTTCAGAATTTAGCCATAACCGCCAGTTTGGCGAGTCTTTTGTGAAGGGCGAGGCCTTTGAAAAGCTGGCAGAGGGATATTACACGGTGCAGGCTTTGATGGAGCTCGCAGATGCGCATCAGGTGGAGCTGCCGATCTGCCGCTGTGTGTATGAAATTCTCTATCATCAGGCAGATCCAAGGCAGGAGCTGAATACACTGTTTACGCGAAGCCTGAAAAATGAATTTTAGGTATATGGTTGAAACCGCCAGAGCCTTTTGGCTCTGGCGGTTTTTAAATTGAAGGCAGTCGCCTGCATGTTGGTAATATCCTCAATTTTGGCTTGTACCGACATGCAACAGTGCTGCCTGCATGTTGGTGTCATCTCAACCTCTGGCTTAGACCGACATGCAAAAGCACTACTTGCATGCTGGTGCCATCTCAACCTCTGGCTCGTACCAGCATGCAACAGCGACATCTGCATGCTGGTAATATCATCAATTTTGGCTTGTACCGACATGCAACAGTATCGTCTGCATGTTGGTGGCATACTTCATTCCAGCTCAGAGCGACATGCAAAAGTACTGCCTGCATGCTGGTGACACCTCAATCTCTGGCTCGTACCAGCATGCAAAAATGCATACTGGATTTTTTTGCATACGGATCACGTCTATTTTAATAAATTCCGCGCATACTAGTAATAAACCGTCGTTATGCTAACGGCATATTTGAGAAAAGAGGATAATCAGTATGACAAAAATCAAAGCGATTCAGTATGGATGCGGCAAAATGAGCAAATACACCTTGCGTTATATGTATGAGCATGGTGTTCAGATTGTCGGCGCCATTGATATCAATCCGGAAGTAGTAGGAAAGGATATCGGCGATTTTGCAGAGCTTGGGGTGAAAACGGGTGTGATCATTAGCAGCAATGCCGATGAGGTTTTAGATAATACCGATGCCGATATCGCAGTGGTTACGCTTTTTAGTCTGGTGAGTGACTGCTATGAGCAATACGTTAAATGCCTAAGCCGAGGCATCAATGTCATCACAACCTGCGAAGAGGCTACTTACTGCTGGACGACTGATCCCGTGCGCGCCAATGCGCTTGATGTGATCGCCAAAGAGCATGGCTGCACCTTAGTTGGCAGTGGTATGGAGGACACTTTCTGGATCAACATGGTTGGCATGGTTGCAGGAAGCTGCCATACGATTCAAAAAATCGAGGGAGCCGTCAGCTATAATGTCGAGGATTACGGACTGGCATTAGCAAAGGCACATGGCGTAGGACTCAGTGCAGAGGAATTTGAAAAGCAAATTGCACATCCCGAAACCATAGAGCCCTGCTATGTCTGGAACTCCAATGAAAGTCTTGCTGCCAAGCTGGGGCTGACTATCAAAAGCCAGACGCAGAAATGCATTCCTTATTTTAAAGAGGAGGATGTCTATTCTTCCACCTTGCAGCGCACGATTCCCAAGGGAGAATGCATCGGCATGGCAGCGGTGGTAGAAACCCAGACATTTCAGGGACCGGTCATTGAAACCAGATGCATCGGCAAGGTATACGGCCCGGACGACGGCGATATGTGCGACTGGAAAATCATCGGAGAGCCCAATACGGAATTTCATGTTGTCAAGCCGGCGACCGTTGAGCATACCTGCGCTACCATCGTCAACCGCATTCCTAGCGTCTTAAATGCGCCGGCAGGACTGATTACGGTGGATGAGCTAGATGAAATTGCTTATTTAGCTTATCCGATGGAATTTTATTGTTAATTAAGAAAACCGCTGAAGCATCAAGGCATGCGGCGATAAGGAAGTAATTTCAGATTAGGCGGTATAGCCCCATTACAAGGGCTGTACCGTTTTTTCTGCGTTCAGCGAACGCTTGCGCTCAGCGAGCGAAATTTCCAAATTTCCTTGATAATAACCGTTGCCACGTTTCCGGCTTCAATTTCCGCAATCATGCGGTTAAAATTTGCTCTGTCAAACGTCATGCCCGATACATCATCTTCAATGAGGGTTGAATGTCATTGGGATTGGTAGTATACTTTATTCGGAAAATTTGCACGTTGGGAAGGAATTTATAATGGAATGTAAAAGGATTGATGGCCAAAATAGAAATCTTATCAATTTATTTATCGAACAGCATTGGTACACAACAACAATGATCATTCGCGGAAAAATAATTGATATGACTAAAACAGAGGGGTTTTATTTTAGTGAAGGAGACAACATCATTGGCCTGATTACATACATAGTTTATGACAATGTGTTAGAGATAACGTCTCTTGATAGTTTACAGGAAAACCAAGGAATTGGTAGTAAACTTGTAGAAGCAGTCGTGCACGAGGCTAAGAAAAGACAATGTCAAAAGATTGTCCTTATAACCACCAATGATAATATTAATGCCATTAAGTTTTGGCAAAAAAGAGGATTTGATATGGCACATCTGTTTCGAAATGCATTAGATATCTCAAGAAGGTTAAAGCCAGAAATCCCTAAAATTGGAGAAAATTCCATACCTTTACGTCATGAAATTGAATTTGAACTCACTATATGAAATTTCATCATTTGGGTGAAATCTTTCTTGACAAGAAAACCGCTGAAGCATCCTAGCTCCAGCGGTTTTTAACTGCTTTTATTATTTTCTTCTTGCCTTCACCGTAAAACAGGAAGCCGTTACCTGAAACACAGTAACGCTCTTCGTCATGGCGGGAGAAAATGAAAAATCCTTTCCCGTTTGATGGTGCATCAGCACAGCCAGAGCATGCTGCTTCTCCGCATCAGACTCCAAAAAGCTAGCCTGACCGCTGCCAATCATGCTTTCATACAAACAGCCATAGCCGCACGGCGTCTGCGCCGGAATCTGCGCCAGCTCCTGGTCCATCTCAAAAGCAACCAAAGGGCAGGACCGCAGCGCCCGTACGCGCCGTCCGTCTGCCGCACAATGAAAATACAGCGTCAAATCACCGTTCTCCGGCCACTCATAACCAAAATTCATCGGCACAATATAGAGCCCGTCCTCATCCTGCATCGCCAGACGGCAAACATGCGCCCGGTCCAGCACAGCCAAAATTTCCTGCCGATCCGTAATCTCCCTATCAGAGCGCCTCATATTTCAAATGCCCTGATTAAATCTTCAAATGTATCGCGGCGCCGGATCAGCTTGGCCTCGCCGGACTGCGTAATCAGCACCTCCGCCGGACGCAGTCGGTTGTTATAATTGGACGCCATACTGTATCCGTATGCGCCCGCGTCGTGGATGCATACTAGGTCATTTTCCCGCATGGCGGGAAGCAGACGGTCTTTAGCTAGAATATCTCCGGTCTCACAGATGTTGCCCACCACCGTGTAGGGGGCGCGGTCCAGCGAAGGAGCGTCTGACAGGATCTCGATTTCATGATAGGCATCGTAGAGCATTGGGCGGGCCAGCACGTTGAAGCCTATATCGGTGCCGCAGTAAAGGTGGCCATAGTTTTCCTTAACGGCATGAACAGTGCCCAGCAGCACGCCGCATTCAGCGGCCAGATAGCGGCCGGGCTCGATTTTGAATAGAATTTCGCGGCCATAGGAACGGGCAAAATCATAAAGCAGCGCGTCCAGCTTGGCACCGAGGGCGGCCAGATCGAGCCGGGACTGGCCGGGCTCATAGGGCATGCCGAAACCGCCGCCGAGATCAATGAAAGAGAGCCCGGGGAATTGATGCGCGATGGCAAGCAGAGAGCGCACACCCTCCAAATAAACCTCTTCCTCTAAAAAGAAGGAACCAATGTGCTGGTTGAGGCCAACCAGATGCAGATCGTATTTTTGCAGAATTTCCTCCATCTGAGGAAAGAGCGCGGGATAGATGGCAAATTTGGTTTTTTTGCCGCCGGTGATCACCTTGTCGCTGTGTCCGGCGCCAATGCCGGAGTTGACGCGCACGCATACCTTGTGGCCGGGGAAAAGCTGGCCGAAACGCTCCAGCTGAGAGAGCGAGTCGATGCTGACAATGATGTTCTGTTCTACAGCATAGGTAAGCTCCTCTGCGGAAACATTGTTGCTGATATAGAAGATATCCTCGGGGGCAAAGCCGGCAAGGCGCTCTGCGTAGATTTCGCCGGGCGACATGGCGTCAGCGCACAGGCCTTCTTCGCGGGCAATTTTTAGAAGGCTGAGATTGCTGTTGGCCTTGACGCTGTAGTTGACTTTAAAATGGGGATATGTAACAAGCTGCGCCATCTCGCGGCAGCGGGTGCGAAACACCCGTTCATTATAAACATAAAGAGGGCTGCCGTACTTTTCGACAAGCGCCTTGGGGCAAAGCCCTTCAAAAAAATGCTGATCTTTCACGGTATTCTCCATTTCATTTGATAATTAGACAAAGCGCCGCTTATATAGAATAAGCGGCGTCATTGCCATGCAATAAATTATACAGGCATATCCGGCAAAAGTAAAGCCTTAATTCGTCTAAAAAAGGAAGTTATGAAACGAAAATGGGAGAGACGTAACGGTTCTGGCAAATTTTTAAGATTTTGTAAAGTTCAAAGGAGCGCGTGACAGAGAAAAGGAAGTATAGTATACTGAGTATATGTTAATAAAGAAATGAGATGAGAAGATGAAAGATACGATGGATCTTTTTGAATATAACGCGCAGGCGCAGCTAAAAAAGGGGAGTCCGCTGGCCTATCGCATGCGTCCTCAGACACTGGAAGAATTTGTCGGACAGCAGCATATCATCGGACCGGGAACGCTGCTGCGCCGGGCAATTCAGGCCGATCAGCTGGGGTCGGTGATCTTTTACGGACCTCCCGGAACAGGAAAGACCACGCTGGCACGCATCATTGCCGGCACGACCAAAGCACATTTCAGTCAGCTCAATGCAGTGACCGCGGGGAAAAAAGATATTGAAGCGGTAATCACGCAGGCGCGCAGCAGCATGGGCATGGACGGTTCGCGTACGATTTTATTTATCGATGAGATCCACCGCTTCAACAAAGCCCAGCAGGATGCGCTTCTGCCGGCCGTCGAGGAGGGCGTGGTAACGCTGATTGGAGCCACCACTGAAAACCCGTATTTTGAAGTCAATCAGGCTCTGTTATCCCGCTCCCGCATTTTTCAGCTCAATCCGCTTAGCAAGGAGGACATCGAGCAGCTGATTTACCGGGCGGTACAGGATGAGGAGAAGGGCATGGGCGCGATGCAGGCCAGCGTCACTCCGGAGGCAGTTAGTTTTCTGGCCGAGGTTTCCGGCGGCGATGCCAGAGCAGCGCTCAGCGCGGTGGAGCTGGGGCTTTTGACCACACCGCCGTCAGCAGACGGAAAGCTAGTACTGGATCTGGTGGCTGCTGAGCAGTGCATTCAAAAAAAGGCCTTTCGCTACGATAAGGACGGCGATGCGCATTATGATGTGCTCAGCGCCTTTCAAAAATCGATTCGGGGCAGCGATCCCGATGCAGCGATCCATTATTTGGCACGCCTCTTAGAAGGCGGAGACCTTAAATCCATTTGCCGGCGGCTTTTGGTCATCGCCTCCGAGGATATCGGACTGGCTTACCCAAGCGCTATTACAATTGTAAAAAGCTGCACGGATGCCGCGCTGCAGGTGGGGCTTCCGGAAGCGCAGATCAATCTGGCGCAGGCCGTTTTGGTACTGGCCACGGCGCCCAAATCCAATTCAGCTGCCGCAGCCATCGGAGCGGCCATGCAGGAGCTGCACGCCAAGGATATCGGCACGGTGCCGCCCCACCTGCGGGATTCCCATTATGTCGGCAGCCAGAAGCTGGGGCACGGCGTATCCTACCTATATCCGCATGATTATCCCAATCACTATGTAAAACAGCAGTATTTGCCGGATGCCCTGCAGGGCGCTCATTACTATGAGCCGGCCGACAATAAAAACGAACGGGCCATCCGAGATTATTTAGGAAAGCTAAAGAATGAAATATAAAACCTTTTGGAAAGATATCAGAAAAAGCATCCGTCATTCAATGGGGCGTTTTTTAGCCATCATGGGCATTGTAGCGCTGGGAGCTGGTTTTTTGGCCGGTCTCAGCGCCGCTGAGCCTGTCATGAAGCTGACGGCCGATCAGTATTATCAGGATACACATTACATGGACATCAAAATTCAGTCCACGCTGGGCCTTACGCAGGAGGACATCGACGCCATTGCCGGCACGCGGGGAGTCTTGCAGGTTATGCCCGCTTACGAGATGGATCTGACGGCAAGGATTGGCGATGCGGACAGCGAGAGCGTGGTCCGTTTTGCCGGCCTGCCGGAAACAATGAACGAGCTCGTACTGCTAAGCGGCCGTATGCCGGAGTCGGAGGGAGAATGCGTCGTGAACGCGGGCAAGGCGGTGGGCGGCGGCATCTCGCTGGGCGATGAGCTGACGGTGCTGGAGGAGGGTCTAAAGCGAGAAAGCTATACGGTGGTAGGGCTGGTTAACAGCGCGCAGCACCTGAGTATGACGCTGGGCTCTACGGCGAAGGGGAGCGGCCGGCTGGCGCTGATTGCCTATGTGCAGGAGGGACAGTTTGAGCAGGAGGTTTATACGGCTGCTTATGTGCGCGCAGAAGGTGCTGAGAGACTGAGTGCGTATTCAAGTGAATATGAGATGATGACGGATGCGCTGGTAGAGCGGCTGGAGGAGACAGGGACGGAGCGCACGCAGCTGCGCTATGAGGAGATGCTGGATCAGGCGAGGGAAAAGCTTGCTCAGGCACAAACGGAGTACCAGCAGGAAAAGGATAAGGTGCAGACGGAGTTAAAGGAAGCAGATGATGAGCTCAGTACCCATGAAAAGGAGCTGCAGGAAGGGCAGCAGCAGATGGAGGCGGGCACGCAGCAGTATGAAACGGGTGTGGCCGGTTTGGAGGCTGCCTGGGGTTCTTATGAAGCAGGGAAGGCTGAGTTTGAGGAGCACAAAAAGAGCGCAGAGGAAAATTTGGAAAAAAGCCGTCAGCAGCTGACAGAAAAGTCGCAGCAGCTTGCTGCGGCCAAGACGGAATGGGAAGCTCAGGCACCAGCACTGGCAGAGGCGGAAAAGCAGCTGCAGCAGGGAGAGGAGGCATTGCTGCAGGCAAAGCAGGAGCTGGACGGGCAGGCGGCGGTGCTGGATGAACAAAGGCAGCGGCTTGACGAGGCCTATGCGGCCCTGCAGGCTCAGAAGGATGAGCTTTCGGAGGAGGCTTATCAGGAAAAGCTGGCCGAGTGGGAGGCGCAGAGTCAGGACTTTTTTGAAAAGCAGACAGAGCTGGCCGGCGCTATGCTGATCTGGCAGGGAAAGCAGGAGGCGCTGGAGCAGCAGAAGGCTCAGCAGCAGGCTGCGAAAAGTGCGTATGAGGCAGCAGGAGCAGAGCTGAAGGAGCAAGAGGCGGCGCTTGCAAAGGCTGAGGAGGCATTTGCTCAAACCGAACAGAAGGTGCGCGGACAGCTGCAGGAAGCACAGCAGGGGCTGGAGGAAATACGCGGCCGGCTGCTGGAAAAGGAAGCGGAGCTGAGAGCAGCGCAAAAGGAGCTTACGCAAAGCCAGACAGATCTGAAAAATGCTTCTATGCAGATTGCAGACGGACAGAGGGAGCTTTCGCGGGCGAAAAAGGAAGCGGAGAAATCATTTGCAGAGGCCTGGGAGGAGATTGAGCAGGGCCGCGATCAGCTAAGTGAAATTCCAAAGGCAGAATGGTATGTGCTGGACCGGGATATGGATGAGAGCTTTGTTAGCTTTGAAAATGATGCGGAGCGCATGGGCAAAATTGCGATTGTATTTCCGTGGATGTTTTTCATTGTGGCGGCGCTGGTATCGCTGACGACGATGACGCGCATGGTAGAAGAGGAGCGTTTGCTCATCGGCACCTATAAGGCGCTGGGGTTTAGCAGCGGCCGGATTTTGATGAAGTATCTGACATATGCAGCTTTAGCCAGCGCAGTAGGAGCAGTTTCTGGTATTGCGCTGGGCTTTGAGGTGCTGCCAAGGGTGGTTTGTAAGGCATATGGAACGATGTATATGCTGCCGGAAACGCAGATAAAATTTTACTGGGGCAAAGCGCTGATTGCAGGAGGGACAGCTCTGGCATGCACGCTGGGAGCGACGGTGATGGCCTGCCTGCGCTGCCTAAAGGAGAAACCGGCTATGCTGATGCAGCCTGCCGCGCCTAAAGCAGGAAAACGTATTTTGCTTGAGCGTTTTACGCTGCTTTGGCGGCATATGAAGTTTACGCAAAAGGTGACAGCGCGGAATTTGTTTCGCTATAAAAAGCGGTTATTTATGACGATTATCGGCATTGCCGGCTGTACGGCGCTTCTGCTGACAGGCTTTGGCCTCAAGGATTCCGTGATGGATATTGTGGAAAATCAGTACCACAAGATATACGCATATGATGGCATTCTGGGAATTCAGGATGAAGCAGACAGCCGGCGTTTGGTAGAAGAAAATAAGGAGCTGGGCAGGTATCTGTATGTATCTGCTAAGCTTGCGGATATCAAAACAAGTGAAGCTGTGATGAGTGCGTATGTATATGTGCCGGAAAATGAGGAGGAGCTTACTACGCTGATTGCCTTTCAGTCGCGTCAAACCGGAAAGCCCGTTGTATTTGACGAGAGCCATATTGTCATTACAGAAAAGCTTGCGGATAAGCTGGGGGTCAAGGAAGGAGATATGATTTCTCTGAAGGACCGGGACGGACTTGATACGGCACTTACCGTGGGCGGCATTACGGAGAATTATCTGTATCATTATGTATATTTGCCGCGCTGCGTCTATGAGGATACGCTAGGCTTTGAGCTGAGCTTTAACCAGATTTTATTTAAAAGCGAAACGCCGGAGCTTGTGAGGGATCAGTTTACGGGCGCCGAGGGAATCTCTACTGTACAACTGCTGGAGGATATTATTGACCCTGTCAGGAAAATGCTGGCGAGCCTGAATTTAGTCGTAGTGGTGCTGATTATTTCTGCCGGCCTTTTGGCCTTTATCGTGCTTTATAATTTGACCAATATCAATATTACAGAGCGGCAGAGGGAGCTGGCAACGATTAAAGTACTGGGCTTTAGGCCTATGGAAGTGGGGGCCTATATTTTCAGAGAAACGACTTTGTTAACGCTGCTTGGTTGTATGGCAGGCCTTTTAGGCGGCATTGGCATGCATCGTTTTGTCGTCACTACGGCAGAGGTGGATATGGTGATGTTTGGGCGGGGCCTGCATGGAATCCATTTTTTGTGGGCAGTTGCCGCTACGCTGCTTTTCTCTGCCTTTGTAGATTTTGTTATGTATTTTAAATTAAAGAAGATCAGCATGGTAGAATCTTTGAAGTCAGTAGATTAAATTTGTCAAGTAGTTTGGCCGAATTTTTTGGCGAAAATTTCTGCGAAAAGGGTTGCGCTTGGCGGATGAAATGACTATAATAAATGCAGAAGATCTGCCTGGAGTGTTCGATACCCTGTTATTTTGAACCTACACCTTTGAAACGGGAGTTCTATCATGTCATTATGGGATGTCAGGCCTCATTTTTCCTCCTATATGTTTATAGGACGACAGAGGAAGGCTGAACATAAACTGCGAACACCCACCTAGCATTTTGCTAGGGATCAAAAGATCAGGACCGGCATTCTGGGGGATTTTTCCGCATGGGGGCCCGTGGCTCAGTTGGGAGAGCGTTCGGTTCGCATCCGAGAGGTCGAGGGTTCGAATCCCTTCGGGTCCATATAGTTTTAAATTGTATACAAAAAGAACTCCCTTTGGTTTTAGGGAGTTCTTTTGTATCAAGAAAGAGATTGAATAACGCGAGATTTTATCCTGTTCTTGATGGTAGGTTACAGTTTCATGTAAATTTACGCATTGGGAAGAATTTGGTCACCAATCTTGAAGAAGGTACCGCCGCCCCAGCCGACCACTGACTTGAGTTCGTTGACAGGCATTGGTCCTTTGTCTTCTATGGCTTTTTCTGCGAACTGCTCTTCGACCAATGTATTTCTGATTTTACAGATATAAATTTCGCTGTCGTCAAGCGGGATTGTCTGCTTGACTTCCAGCTCGAAGACCCACGGACTTTTTTCCAGAATGGGGACATCCAGGACACGTCCTTTGGAGATCGTGGCGTCCACTTTCATTTTATCGGCATCATAACCTGACTTATTTCCAAAATAGTTGGCAAGAGAAAGGAGCTCCTCTGTGACTAGGTTAGCTGAAAAACGGCCTGTGGAGTGAATGCGGTCTTTGGTTAGTTTTTCGCCTCCGATACAGGCCATAACGCTCAGTTCTCCGTCCCAGCAAAAGCCAAACCAGCAGAACAGGCCGAAATTTGGAGATCCGTCTTCCTTATAGGTTCCATAGGTATAAAATGTCTGGGGACAGCAGGCATTTGAGGGATGTGGTAAGGATACTTTCATGTTGTTTTCCTCCTAATTATTAATTCTCTCTGTATTTTCACACAGATCCTTCTATATAAAATAATACTATATAGTATTAAATATGTCAAGAACAATTTTACATGGTCTGCTGCAAAGCAAACGCTTAGTATTGTTGACAAAGGGGGTTAAAAAGGGGTATAATGGCCTGCAAAAATCTATTATTACCTTTGTGTTCTGAAGGCAAAATCAACAGGAAAGAATAAAAGCGAAATGAGGTAAACAATTTGAAATGCATCTTGATGCACAAACGAATCAAAGTAGCAGAAGTTGAACTGGACGATGCGACCGGGCTCATACAGAAAGTCGGCACGGTGTATGCAGCGGATCATTTGCCAGTGGGCGTTTTAGTGCGAAAAGGGATTACTGACCGGGCAGCGCTGAATGAGTGGTGGACCGATCGGTCTATTCCTGCAAGCCGATCTGGCGTGCGCGAAGCACTGGAAAAGATGGAGATTGCCAACACCAAAATGTTGTTGACGCGCTGTTACGGACTGAGTTTGTCGGATCAGTATTGGATTTATCCTAAAGGCTCTAAGCTGGTTTGGGACAGTATCAACTTCTTTGAAAATGATTTTTCCGATGATATCGGTGATGTTCTGTTCGGAGCGGATAAAACGGCAGACGGTTTGGATTTTTCTTCACCGGATAACACCTCAGATGGTAACTTGAAAAAGCGGTGGAAAATTATAACGGTAAGCGGTGCCTTGTTAAGGGCGGCAGCAATCCGTTTCGTCAGCAGCCTTTTAATGAGGTCATCGCTGCTGGGATCATGGAACGACTCAGCATTCCTCATGTGCCGTATACGGTCACATGGAATAAAGGAGCGCCCTACAGTGTATGTGAGGATTTTGTTACGGAAGATACAGAGCTAATTCCCGCTTGGCGCATTCTGAAAACGCAGAAAAAGAACAACGATACTTCGCTCTACCGGCATTTTATAAACTGCTGTGAAGCATTAGGCATCAAAGGCGCAGTACCTTTTCTGGATCGGATGATTGTGCTGGACTATATCATTGCCAATGAAGACCGGCATCTTAACAATTTTGGTGTGCTTCGGGATGCCGAGACGCTTCAATGGATCGGCTTCGCCCCTATCTACGACAGTGGCTCTTCCCTTGGCTACGACAAGATTCCCAGACAGATTCGTTCGGAAAAAGAGATCGTCTGTAAGCCTTTTAAAAACCACCATGCGGAGCAATTAAAGCTGGTATCCGATCTTAGCTGGATTGACTTTGACAGGCTTAAGGATGTAAATAAATTGATGGAAAGAGTGCTGACCGCAGACGGCGCCGAAGAATACATGGATGAAATCCGCCGTCGGGCAATTATCATAGCGGCGCAGCAGCGAATTGAATGGCTTTCGCAGCTCGCGATGAGCCAAACGCCGCTGGAGAATTTTTCTACTGAGGATGATGTGGAAGAAAATATTGCCGAGGATTACACGTCGAAAAGGAAATGATAGAGCTCAATTGGGCAGAATGGATCCCCTTCTTTATTATTTTAGAGGAAGAAAGAAATGTATATGGAAACAAAGCGGCTGATGATCCGCCCGTTTGTAAAAACAGACCTAGAAGCATTTAAGAAGCTGTTGGAGATTAAAGAGCTGCCTGGATGGGGTCAGCAAAGGGAGCGAGCAGAGAGCTTTCTGGAGTGGCATATTGCCAATTATCAAAAAATGGATGTAGTCACAGGAACGGTCTGTTTCGGTATTTTTGATAAAGAGACAGGCAAAATTTTAGGAGCGGCTGGCGTAGGAGAGCATGATGATCTGCATGAAACAGAGATTTTTTATCATCTGCTGGAGGAGGCCAGAGGAAAGGGATATGCGGTAGAGGCGGCCAAGGCCATCACAGAGTGGGTGATAACAGAATACCAGCTTCCTTATATAATCGGAACTGCTGCTATCGATAATATAGCCTCACAAAGGGTGCTGGAACGGTGTGGATACCGATTGATCGATGAACAGACATTGCTCGTGCATATAGAAAATAAAAAGTATCGGTTTAAATATTATCGGTTTTATTCTGAAAATAGCTAATATAACTAGGAGGGGATTTCATTGGGAAAATATTGGAAGGACCTTAAGAAGGAGTTTGCGGGGTATAATGGCAGCAAACTAATGAAGGATATCATGGCAGGGCTTACGGTGGCAGCGGTAGCGCTTCCTTTAGCGCTGGCATTTGGTGTAAGCAGTGGAGCTACAGCGGCGGCTGGACTAATCACGGCGATTGTCGGCGGATTTGTGATTAGTCTTTTTGGCGGGGCCTTTTATCAAATTTCCGGTCCTACCGGCGCAATGGCTGCTATTTTAATTTCGATTATTGCGCGGTATGGAATGTCGGGAGTTTTTATAGCGACGATGATGGCCGGTATTTTGCTTGTTTTGGCCGGCGTTTTACATCTCGGGAAGCTGACTGCGTATATCCCCATGCCGGTAATTGCAGGCTTTACATCAGGAATTTCCGTTATTATTGCGCTCGGGCAGCTAGATAACTTCTTTGGCGTTACTTCGACAGGAGGCTCTGCTGTAGAAAAATTGCTTAGCTATTTTTCCGGCGGATTTTCACCGAACTGGGTGGCAGCAGTGATTGGACTGCTTGTGATTTTATTTCTTGTATTTTATCCTAAAAAGTGGAATGCAGCGGTTCCGGCATCGCTGGTGGCAATTATCTTGTCTACGGCAGCTGCCATGCTGTTTAAGCTAGAGGTTGGATGTGTGGGGGAGATCCCTTCATCATTAATCCTCAGTGATCATCTTTCTTTTTCAGCATTTAGTTTTTCCAGTGTGCAGGGGCTGTTTGCTCCGGCGGTCAGCATTGCAGCGCTGGGAATGGTGGAGAGCCTGCTGTGTGGTGCGAGTGCCGGGCGGATGACAGGCGTGCGTTTGAATAATAACCGTGAGCTCATTGCGCAGGGCATCGGCAATATCGTATCGCCTATGCTTGGCGGAATTCCTGCGACAGCCGCGATTGCGCGGACAAGCGTCGCCATTAAATCAGGAGCGCAGACAAGGCTTACCGGTATGTTTCATTCTGTATTTCTGCTGATATCCATGCTGGCTTTGGGTCCGGTTATGTCCCGCATTCCCTTATCGGCACTAGCCGGCGTTTTGATCGTAACAGCCTGGCGCATGAATGAATGGCATACAATACAATATATCTTTTCCAAGAAATTCAAGGGTGCCATTTTGAAGTTTTTGGCGACTATGCTGGCAACGATCTTTTTTGATTTGACGGTAGCGATTGTGATCGGAGTAGTGATTGCATTGCTTCTGCTGGCAGTCAGGTTGTCCAAGCTGGAAATCAACTATGATCAGGTAGATCCGGGACGCTTGAATAGCCGGGTTACTCCTTTGTCTGCCGTTTATGAGCATGCGGAGGTAGTATACATAACAGGAGCGCTTATCTTTGCCAATACGCAGATGATCACCGATATGACAGAGCGTTTGAGTCAAAAGTCCGTTGTTCTCTTTTCCATGAGGGGCACCTCTTATATGGACATATCAGGAGCACAGGCCTTTTTGGAGCTTGTGCAGGCGCTACAAGAAAAAGAGATTCCGGTTTATATCTGCGGTGTGCCGGAAGGTGTGAAGCGGATGATGGAGCGCAGCGGAATTGCAGAGTATGTTGGTCAGGAAAATTTTTATTGGAGCGTGGAGCGCGCGCTTAGCCGGTAAGCGCAAAGGTTAATACAAGAAACTGGCAGCGCTGCAGGTATATTTTTTGCAGGGCATGGGTCTGGGAGGCTCCTGCTGCGGCAGCTTACCGGCCAGCATGTCCTGAGAGCCCTGCAGAATGCCGGGAATAATATCGGGAGTTACGGGGTAGGTGCCATGAGAGGGCCAGATCGAATCAAAGGCGCCAGATAGGTTCAGTATTTTGCGAAGGCTGTGCTGAAAGGCTTGTATATTGCGGCCGGCGCCAAACATGAAAATATTGCCGTCTTGAATGGTATCACCTGAAATGAGCATACGCTTTTTCCGTTCTAAGAGCATGATGCTTCCGGGGGTATGTCCGGGGGTCAAAAGCACCTCGAATTGCCAGTGTCCTAAATCAATAATATCTCCCTCCCAAAGAGGAGCGATATCTGGCAGATGGCAGCCCTGGGGCAAGGTGCTTTGATAGCGCTCCATTTCGGAAGGATGCATATACAGAGAGCTAAAATCTTGATTACAGCCGGTATGGTCTTTATCGGCATGGGTGTTCACTAAAAATACGGGCAGATCCGTTAGTTCTTTGACCATACTGCGCAGGGGCAGAGTGCCAAATCCGCTATCAACGAGCATGGCAGAGGCTTCTCCCTCAAATAAAAAAGAACGGACGCCGTTTTCTTCGAAGATCCAGAAATGATCAGAAATTTTAATTGTGTGGTTCATTGGTTGCCTCCAGAAAATTTGATTGCTTTCATTATAAATCGGAAGCATAGATTTTTCAACTCAGGCATGCATGCAGAATCGGAAAATGATGGAAAGGAAAATCTCAGAAAAGTGCTTGACAACTCACTATAAGCAGACTATAATATCAAAGTGCGACTAAAAGAGTCGTTAGTGCTGTAGTGGAATTTAATCCACTAGCCCCGGATTCCAATTTCAGACTACGGCAAATAGACAAGGAGTGTAAAGTTTCATGAAGACTTATATGCCGAGCGGTAAGAATATCGAGAGAAAATGGTATGTAGTTGATGCAGAAGGACAGACCCTTGGTCGTCTTGCTTCTCAGATTGCCGCAATTCTTAGAGGAAAAAACAAACCAGAATTTACTCCCTTCTTGGATATGGGAGATTATGTCATTGTTGTGAATGCCGAGAAAATTCATTTAACCGGTAAGAAATTGGAAAACAAGATTTACAGCACCCATACAGGACAGCCTGGTGGTTTGCGTGAAATGAGCTATAAGCAGCTGCTGCAGAGCAAGCCTGAGCTTGCGGTTAAAACAGCTGTCAAAGGTATGTTACCCAAGAATTCATTAGGCCGTGATATGATTAAGAAGCTGAAGGTTTACAGTGGTCCTGAGCATGGTCATCAGGCGCAGCAACCCGAAGTACTCAACATTCAGGCATAAGGAAAGAAAGGAGACATAAATCATGGCTGTTACACAGTATTATGGTACTGGCAGAAGAAAATCCAGCGTTGCACGTGTATACCTGAGACCCGGTACCGGTAAAATTACCGTTAATAAAAGAGATTTAGATCAGTATTTCGGCCTTGAGACCTTGAAGACAATCGTTCGTCAGCCTCTGACCCTTACTGAGAATGTAGATAAGTTTGATGTATATGTAAATGTAGCCGGCGGCGGACTGACAGGTCAGGCCGGTGCCATTAAACATGGCATTGCTCGCGCCCTTTTGAATGTGGATCCGGAGCTTCGTGCCGCTTTAAAGAAAGCTGGTTATTTGACTCGTGACCCCAGAATGAAAGAAAGAAAGAAATATGGTTTGAAGGCTGCTCGTCGTGCACCGCAGTTCTCCAAACGATAATCGTAGAGTGCAATGTATTAAACCCCCCGAAAGCCTTGAGTTTTCGGGGGTTTTTGATTGTTATGATGAGAAAAGAAGTGTGATTTTAGAAGGATAAAAGCTGTACGGAATCGTTGTAACAAAAAAGCTGCGAGGAGTTGAAGTTCGCAGCTTTTTTTCCGTGATCAGTGCTGATATTAGCAGTAGAATAGGTTTGTAAACAGGGAAGACAAATGAAAAGACGCATACAGCAAATTTTAATAAGAAGATTCCCCCTTTCCAATTGAAGGGATACTTATAGGCCAAGAGGCCGCGTCTTGTGTGAGAAATAAAGATGCGAACAGCAATTTCTATCACTGCTATTGCCCATTAAGGGGCGACTGCCGATAGGCAGCATATGGCCCGGTGAGATTCCGAGCTAGCAAGAAAAGCATCTTGGCTCACATCCCTGTTTCAAGTGACGCTTTGTTTTTAATCTATTTAGAAAAGGAGAAAATTATGCTGAATTACATTAAAGCGGAAAGCAATAGGACTACGACTGAAAATGGTGCCGCCGCATATGCAACAAGCGGCTCTGAATGTCTGGATCTGTTTGCCACCATTGGTGCGCTCAGACATGAGAGCGAGAAAAAAATCGTAGTTCGTTTTGTGCGTGCATATGCTGAAAATGCTGATATGGCAATGAAGATCCTTTTCTTTGCGCGGGATATTAGAGGAGGGCTTGGTGAGAGACGCGTGTTTCGTACGATTTTTGCCTGGCTTGCTCAAAACGAGTCTGCTGTCGTTAGGAAAAATATGGAATACGTGGCAGAGTTTGGGCGTTTTGATGATTTGCTTGCGCTTATGGATACGCCTTGCGAGAAAGAAATGCTTGAATTTCTAAAAAAGCAGTTTGTGCAGGATATGATATGTCTTGAGCGGGGGGAAACTGTTTCTTTGCTTGGTAAGTGGCTTCCCTCTGTCAATGCGTCAAATCAGCAAACGGTGCAGCAGGCAAAAAGAATTGCAAAAGCATTTAACATGAAGCAGGCGGCCTATAGAAAAGCCGTGGTAGCTCTTCGAGCTCAGATTCAGATCATTGAAAATCATCTTCGGAAAAGGGAGTATTCTTTCGAATATGAAAAACAGCCCTCTAGAGCGCTTTACAAGTATAGAAAGGCATTTATGAGAAACGATAAAGAAAGATACAGTGCGTTTCTTTCTCAAACTATCTCAGGAAATGTTAAATTGCATGCAGATCACGTGTGTCCTTACGAATTGGTAGAGCCCTATTTGACGCCTGAGTGGTGGAGGCAGAAATCTTTTATGAAAGATATCTCTTCAGATGAAAAAGCGGCGCTCAATGTAACATGGGAGGCGATTCCTGATTTTGCAGGAGATGAAAACGCGATTGCAGTCATTGATACCTCTGGTTCTATGTACTGCGATGCAAAACCGATTCCGGCAGCAGTTGCGCTCTCTCTTGGGCTGTATTTTGCAGACCATAACAAAGGGGTGTTTAAAAATCATTTCATTCAATTCTCAAAGAGACCACAGCTGATTGAGATTAAAGGGGAAACTTTTGTTGACCGTCTTCGGTACATAACAACCTTTAATGAAATTGCGAATACAAATTTGGAGGCAGTGTTTGATTTGCTTTTAAAAGCAGCGGTCGACCATCATGTAAGACAAAACGAGATGCCGGCAAAGCTGATTATCATTTCGGATATGGAGTTTGATTCCTGTGTTTGCAATGTTTCTGAGACGAATTTGAATCAGGCAAAGCAGCAGTATCAAGCCCATGGCTATCAGCTTCCGGAGATTGTTTTCTGGAATGTTGCCAGCAGAAATCGTCAGCAGCCGGTTACGATGAATGAACAGGGCGTTGCATTGGTTTCCGGAGCAACACCGAGAATTTTTTCTATGGTCGTTGGTGGCAAATTATCTCCTTACGCATTTATGCTGGAGGTACTGGAAGGGGAGCGCTATGCGAAAATAGCCGCATAGCGCCGGTGTGAATATTTCTGAGGAGACAGAGAGATGAGGTATAGATTGTTTTTGTACAGCTCTGTCGAGATGACAGGAGATCCGCTGGCCGCTGAAGCGATTGATTGGCTGCAGGATTTTGATATAGAAGAAGTCAGGAGACAGATAGAATCAATTCTTAAGGATAGATGCAGGGTCAATATATGGGAAATTCCTGCGAGGAAAAGCCAGAGGAGGATTTTGGCAATCGCAACTTCGTATTTGCGCATTCATGAAGTTTTACCATGGCTGTATGCAATTACTATGGAGAATGGACTTGTATTATATGATGCGGAGATAAAAAAGTCTTATCTAAAAGAGCTGGTAGATTATGAATTTATTTCTTTTAAGCGAAGAGAACAAGAAATGAAAAATATTATTCTTAAAGAAGTCAGAGCGCTCTGGAAGATTAAAAAAATTTTTACAGCTGAAAGTGCACAAGATAAGAGCAGTGCTTTTGTGGTAACGCTGAAAAAAGAGGCAAAGGTCTCTTTTGCAGAAAGAACAAAGCAGTTTTATGAATGTTTGAAAGGTCACTTATTAGCTGACGAAAATCTGAGCTATGAAAATAACTGCTTTGTTATTGCAAAGGGGGCGTATTCTATTATCTATTGCTTAGAAGGTTATAAAAAGCATGCGAATCAAAGAGGATATGTAAGAGATGGCCGTATCTGTACCTCCCTGCTGCATAGAATGGGCACGGAAGAGGCCTTTAAATGGTTAAAAGGGTGTTCAGAGACGGAGATAAAGGAGATCAATCAATATATGCATTTTCAAGAAATGAAGGAGGACTATCCTGATCCATCTGATCGCTTTGCAGCTAGTATTCGTACTGCTAAAAAAAAGAAGAAAAATGTTAAGAGACTTTAGGCTTAATAAAGAAATTTAAGTTTCCCTGCTTTTCATATGATAAAAACTAGGCAAGCTCCTTCAAAGCGCTGCATAAACTAGAAAGAATAAAAAAGAAATACAGCGCTATGGTGTATTTCCGAAGGGAGAAGCTATGATCATTCATATCGTAGAGCAAGGCGAGACAATCTGGAGTATCGCTGCCAGATATCAGATATCACCACAGCGAATTATCAGTGATAATGGACTAGAAAATACACGCAATCTGGTCATCGGGCAGGCACTGGTTATCTTGCAGCCGGAAGTCATACATACCGTGCAAAGGGGAGAAACCCTTACATCTATTGCGCAAATGTACGGCACAACCGAGATGGAGCTGATTCAGAATAATCCAGTGCTTGTCAGCAGTCCTTATCTGCGGGCCGGAGAGCAGCTGGTCATTCGGTTCCAGGGCGAAAAGGGCCGTGAGCTAACGGTCAATGGATATGCCTATCCGCATATCAATCGCAGCGTGCTGTATAGGGCGCTGCCATATCTAACCTATCTGACCATTTTTGGATATGGATTTACTATGGAGGGAATTTTAATCCCTACGCCTGATGAAGAGCTGATTCAGATTGCCAGACAATTTCAGGTCGGCCCAGTCATGCTCATTTCTTCAATCACCGAGGATGGCAATTTCAGCAGCGAAAGAGCCAGTCAGCTTTTTCAAAACGCAGAGCTGCAAAACAGGGTGCTCGATGCGGTCATAGAGACCATGCAGCAGAAGGGGTATATCGGACTAGATATTGATTTTGAATTTATTGAAGCCGAGGATGAAGAGGCCTATTTGGCCTTTTTAGAGAACGCGGCGGCCAGACTGCATGCGGAAGGCTATTTTATGAATGCAGATCTTGCACCGAAAACTTCATCTTCGCAGGCAGGCTTGTTATATGAAGCCCATAATTATGCGGCAGTAGGAGCAATTGCCGACACGGTTCTGGTGATGACATATGAGTGGGGATACACCTATGGGCCGCCAATGGCAGTCGCACCCTTAAACAAAGTCCGAGAGGTATTAAACTATGCGGTGACCGAAATTCCGCCTGAAAAGATCCTGATGGGAATTCCCAATTATGGATACGACTGGCCGCTTCCGTTTGAAAAAGGAACAACGCGAGCGGAAACGATCGGCAATCAGCAGGCCATCGAAATTGCAGCGCGCTACGGCAGTACAATTCAGTATGATACGCTTTCGGCCTCCCCTCATTTTGAATATTATGCCCCAACGGGGATCAAGCATGTGGTATGGTTTGAGGATGCCCGCAGCATTCAGGCAAAGCTGCAGCTTTTAGAAGAACTGCAGCTCCTTGGCGCTGGCTATTGGAACGTGATGCGGCCCTTTGCGCAAAACTGGGCCGTGCTAAACGCCATGCACAGAATTCGCAAAATCACTTAACCAGAGCAGCAATCAGGCAGTCCACATCCTCCTCGGCAGTAGCCCAGCTGGTACAAAAGCGGACAGCGCTATGCGCATCATCCATTCGCTGCTGATATTCAAAAGCAAAATTCGGGGCCAGAGCCTCTAATACGGTATCCGGCAGAATCACAAATTGCTGATTCGTCGGGCTGTCAATCAAAAACTCATATCCAGCCCGTTCACAGGCCGATTTCAGCTTCATTGCCAGCGAAACAGCATGGCGCCCCAGTTCAAAATAAAGGCCATCCCGCAGCAGCTCCTCAAATTGCAGCCCAAGAAGCCGGCCCTTAGCCAGCATTCCGCCCCGCTGCTTGATCAGATAGCGAAAATCTGACTGCAGAGCCGGATGCAGAATCACGGCGGCCTCGCCAAACAGGGCACCCACTTTGGTGCCGCCAATATAAAATACATCACACAGAGAGGCCAGATCCGGCAGCGTCAGATCATTAGAGGCAGCGGCAAAGCCGTAAGCAAGGCGCGCGCCATCCATAAACAGATATAATCCATGGGCAGAACAAACCTCGTGCAGCGCGGTGAGTTCTGCCTTTTGATAAATGGTGCCAAGTTCAGTGGGATTAGAGATATAGACCATTTTAGGTTGCACCGTATGTTCAAAGGCAGAGCTGGCATAATGCGCATTCACAGCGGCCTCAACGGCAGCTGCAGAAATTTTTCCATTTTCAGAGGGAAGGGCCAGCACCTTATGTCCGCAGGCTTCAATAGAGCCCGTTTCATGCACATGGATATGGCCGGTATCTGCGCACAGCACCCCTTGATGCGGCCGCAGCGCGGCTGCTATTACGGTAAGGTTGGTCTGCGTGCCGCCCACCAGAAAATGCACGGCAGCCTCCGGGGCATGGCAGAGACCGCGAATGGTTTCCGCCGCTTGGCGGCAATACGGATCCTCACCATAGCCAGGCGTTTGCTCCATGTTGGTAGACACTAATTTGGCGAGCAGCCGCGGATGGGCGCCCTCGCAGTAATCGCTGTTGAATCGAATCATAACGGCCTCCGTTTAATATACGATTTTGTCAAGAATACCGCTCAGACAGGCGATGGCGATCCCATAGTTGCACATGGGAACCTGCTGCGCAGCGGCCTGTTCTAGGCGGTTTAATACATAGCGGCGGTTGAACATACAGGCGCCGCAGTGAATGATGAGGTCATAGGAAGAAAGATCGGCAGGGAAATCGGTGCCGCGGACAAAGTCGATGGCAAGGGCTTCGCCAATGCGCTGGCGCAGGAGCTTGGGGATTTTGACCCGGCCGATGTCCTCGGTGAGAGGCGCATGCGTACAGGCTTCTGCAATGAGTACGCGTGAATTTGGCGTGAGCTGCTCAATCGCGGCAGCGCCGGCAACAAATTGCTGGATATCGCCCTTATAACGGGCGAAGAGGACGGAAAAAGAGGTAAGCAGGCTTGCGGCAGGCTTATGGGCGTATACAAAAGCGAAGGCCTGCGAATCGGTGATGATGAGCTTGGGAGGCTCTGCTAATGAGGCAAGCGCCTGCTCCATGGTGGCGGTGGTGCAGCTGATGATGATGCAGTCATGATCCAGCAGATCGCGCGTGGTCTGCACCTGCGGCAGGATGAGGCGGCCCTTGGGCGCCTGCAGATCCTGCGGCATCACAAGCAGGACCGTATCGCCGGGCTGCACCAGATGAGCCGTGATGGATTCAGCCTGATAATCCTCTGGCAGCAGGCGCAGCAGCCGTTCCTTTAAGGCGGCAAGGCCGTCGCCCGTGGAGGCGCTGACCAATACAGGTTTCTCGTGGCAAAGCGTCTCAATCTGCGCGCTGAGCGAAGCACAGTCGGAGCGGACATCTGACTTATTGATGACAGGGATCACCGGGATTTTTTTGGCCTTCAGCTGCTCCAGCCAGCTCAGCTCCTGGGCTGACGCCTCAGAAAAAAGAAGCAGTGCAATATCGGTACGCTGCAGTGCCTCCTGCGTTTTTTGTACGCGCATAGCGCCAAGCGCGCCCTCATCATCAAATCCGGCCGTATCGATCCAGACCACAGGGCCAACGCCGTGCAGTTCCATAGATTTATAGACGGGGTCGGTCGTCGTGCCCGCTATGTCAGACACAACGGCAAAGGCTTGACCGGTAAGTGCATTTAAAAGAGAAGATTTTCCGCTGTTTCGAGGGCCGAAAATGCCGATATGCAGGCGGTTGGCCCGCGGTGTATTTTGTAAGCTCATAGTATTCCTCCATTCCGAAGCGCTTTAGCGCATGACAAAAGTCATAAAACCTTTATCATTGTAACGCAATTTCGGCGCAGAGTCTAGCAATAAATTTGTTGAAAGTTGCCGCTATGGGCTGTACTTTCAGGCTGTTTATGTGATACAATGGACAGAAGACGGAAAAGTGAGGAGGAATCCTAAGTGCTCAGGGGATTGGGCAGAAAAGGGTGATGTCTTGAAATACGGCACCCAATTTTCTGACGGGAAAAAGAAATATGAAAATTGCAATCATCAGTTTTTGGCATGTACACGCCCGCAGCTATGTACAGGAAGCGCTTACGATACCAGGCGTGGAGATCGCGGCCGTGTGGGATGAGGATCCGCAAAGGGGACGGAAATGGGCGCAGGAGCTGGCGTGTCCATACGAAAAGGATTATGCTGCTATTTTAGAAAATGAAGAAATCGAAGGGGTCCTGCTGTGTGCGCCTACGGCCATGCATGCAGAGCTGTTGCTGCAGGCAGCGCAGGCCGGCAAGCATATCTTTACTGAAAAGGTGCTCACCCTCACGCTGGCGCAGGCACAGGCAGTGCAGCGCGCTGTGAGGGAAAATCAAGTTCGTTTTGCCATTTCCTTTCCGCATAAAACGCGGCGGGATCTGCTATTTGTAAAAAAACTAGTTGAGGACGGAGCGCTTGGCCGGCTTACCTATGCCAGAGTGCATAACTGTCATAATGGCAGCAGCGCCGACTGGCTCCCGGCCTCCTTTTATGATCCGGCGCAGAGCGGCGGCGGCGCCATGATCGATCTGGGCGCGCATGGGCTTTATCTGCTGCCCTGGTTTTTAGGCGAGGCGCAGACGGTGCAGTCCACTTTTACACAGGCAGAAAGCCGCGGCGTGGAGGACAATGCGGTCAGCGTATTCACGTTTGCGCAGGGCGCGATCGGCGTGGCCGAAACGGGATTTGTCCAGCGCTATGACCCCATGACAGTGGAGGTGGTGGGGACAGAAGGCGCTGTATTCGTCCGTGCGGGCGAAGCTGTCCGGCTCTGCAATGCTGCCACTGACGGCAAATGGTGCAGCATAGAGGAGGATCAGCTGCCGAAGGGGCTTCCCAGCGCATTGCAGCAATGGGTCAATGCAGTTGAGCTGCATATGGGGACTCTTTGCGATATTGAGGAGGCAGTCTCGCTCACACGGCTGATGGAGGCAGCGTATCGCTCCGCGCAGCTGGGGCAGGCTGTGAAGCTATAAGAAAGGATGTATATATGAGAAAGTTAATCGGTGATAAAGCATTTTATAAGATGGTACTGCTGGTAGCCATCCCTATTATGGTGCAAAATGGAATTACCAATTTTGTCAGTCTGCTGGATAATATCATGGTAGGGCGCGTGGGCACGGCACAGATGTCAGGTGTGGCCATTGCCAATCAGCTGCTGTTTGTTTTTAATCTGGCAATTTTTGGCGCCATTTCAGGAGCCGGCATCTTTGCGGCGCAGTTTTTTGGCTCGGGCGATCATGAAGGCGTTCGTTTTACAATGCGCTATAAGCTGATTATCTGCGTTATTTTGCTGGCTATATGCTATGTGCTGATCTGGTTTAAGGGAGAGGAGCTGATTGCGCTCTTTTTAAATGATGCGGATGCTGGCGATGACATTGCGCTTACGCTGCGAGAGGGGAAAAAATATATGCATACCATGCTGGTTGGCCTGGTTCCCTTTATCTTCTCCCAGTGCTATGCTTCAACGCTAAGAGAGACAGGGGAGACCGTACTGCCGATGAAGGCTGGCATCACAGCGGTGTTTGTGAATTTGGCACTGAATTATGTGCTGATTTTTGGCCATTTCGGCATGCCGGCCATGGGCGTGCAGGGAGCGGCTGTGGCTACCGTCATTTCCCGGTTTGTGGAGACGGCAATGATCATGCTGGTTGTGCACAGAAATCAGGATCAATATCGGTTTGCCGAGGGGCTGTACCGCTCGCTTCGTATTCCTAAAACACTGGTAAAGGCGATCACCATCAAAGGAACGCCGCTGATGCTCAATGAGCTGCTTTGGTCAATGGGAATGTCGGTCATCATGCAGAGCTACTCGCTGCGCGGGCTGAGCGCCATTGCTTCGCTTAATATCAATAGTACCGTATTTAATCTATTCAGCACGGTATATTTTGCAATGGGTTCGGCTATCTCTATTATTATAGGGCAGCAGCTGGGAGCCGGCGAGACGGAAAAGGCCAGAGATACGGATGCCAAGCTTATTTTCTTTGCGGTGGCGCTGAGTGCAGCGGTGGGAGTGATTGCCATTGCGGCTGCGCCTCTGATTCCCCAGATCTATAACACCACAGAAGAAGTGAGAGATCTGGCCACACAGCTGATTCAGGTATCGGCGCTTTGTATGCCGCTGGGCTGCTTTGTGCAGACGAGCTATTTCACGCTCCGCTCAGGCGGAAAAACAGTTGTCACCTTCTTGTTTGACTGTGTCTATGTGTGGGTGATTACCATTCCGACCGCCTTCATTTTGGCAAGATTCACAGCGCTGCCCATTGTGCCGCTTTATCTGGTGGTGCAGCTCATGGACATCATCAAGGCCGTAGTTGGGTTTATACTGGTGAAAAAGGGCGTCTGGGTGCACAATATTGTAGCAGCGGCGAAGGAGGAGGCTGTATAATGCTTTGGCAAAGATATCAGGAAATTGAGCAGAGCGTGCAGCGCGCTGCGCAAAAAACAGGCAGAGCCAATGAGAAGATCAAGCTGATTGCGGTCAGCAAAACGAAACCGCTTTCTATGGTCCGGGAGCTGGCAGAGCATGGTGTGCCTATTTTTGGAGAGAATAAGGTGCAGGAGCTGTGTGAAAAGGCAGCTGCCTGCCCTGATCTGGAGTGGCATTTTATCGGGCATTTGCAGCGCAATAAGGTGAGGCAGCTCTTAAAGCAGAGACCAGCGCTGATTCATTCCTTAGATTCACAGCGGCTGGCTGCCGAGATTGAAAAAGAAGCGGAGAAGCAGGGGGTGGAGGTTCCGGTTCTGGTTGAAATCAATATCGGAAAGGAAGCCTCTAAGAGCGGTTTTTTCCCGGAAGAGGCGGCTGCGCAGATTAAGCAGATAGCGCAGCTGTGTCCGCATGTTAAAATCCAGGGGCTGATGTGCGTAGCGCCGGCGGTGGACAAGCCAGAGGAGGCGCGTCCTTATTTTCAGAGGATGGCTCAGCTGCGCCAAGAAATCATGGAGCGGCAGATTCCCGGGGTCAAGATGGACGAGCTTTCAATGGGCATGACAGGTGATTTTGAAGTGGCGATTGAAGAAGGGGCGACAATGGTTCGCGTGGGCACGGCAATTTTCGGAGAACGGGAGTATGACGTATAGGCGCGGCAGGGAGGATGAAATGGCTGAGAAAGAAAATAATGCGGTGCAGAAAGCGATGCAGCAGGAGGAGCTCCTGTATGACCTGGCAGATCTCTTTAAGGTGCTGGGGGATTCTACACGCATTCGCATTTTATGTGTATTATATAATGGAGAAATGTGTGTGAATGATATTGCGGAGGTGCTGGGGATGACGACCAGTGCCATTTCACATCAGCTTAGAACATTAAAGCAGAGCCGTTTGGTTAAGTTCAGACGAGAAGGGAAAACGATTTTTTATGATCTGGATGATGATCATGTTTTCTCCATTTTGCGGCAGGGAATGGAGCATATTCAGGAATAACTGGCAATATGCATAAAAACAAGGGGGGATACCCCTGTAATTTTGCCCCAAAACAGCCAAATAAAGGCTTGCGCCAGTTGTGGAAAAATGCTATAATACGTTCGCATGTTAAAAATGTAGATTATTTGAGAAAAGGATTGTTGGATGAAAAAAAATCTGCGGTTTCGCATCGCTATGCTGGCAGGAAAAGCGGCGATGGCGGCTCAAAAGCTGCTCGGCATGAATGCCACGTATTTTCCCGGGAAGCTGGCAATTCGGCTTTGCCCGGATTTTCTCGGGCGTATTGATAAGCCGGAGACAGTGCTGGGAGTCACGGGGACCAATGGAAAGACGACCTGCTGCAATTTGCTGTTAAATATTTTAACGGATCAGGGATATGATGTGATCAGCAATAAGCTGGGGTCTAATATCAATGCAGGCATTGCCAGTACGTTGATCGGCGGCAGCAGCATGAGCGGAAGGGCCAAGCATAAGATGGCGCTTTTAGAAATTGATGAGCGCAGCTCTCAGAAAGTCTATCCATATATCAAACCGGACTATGTGCTCTGCACCAATCTTTTTCGTGATACGGTGACCAGGGAAGCACATCCGGAGTTTGTCTTTCATTTAATTTCAGATTCTCTGCCAGAGAAAAGCAAACTGATTTTAAATGGGGATGATCTGCTCAGCAGCCGTTTGGCGCCGAATAATCCAAGAATATATTATTCGATTGGGCGTATGCCGTCAGACAGCCCCGTCTGTGAGAATATCGTGAACGATATGAGGATTTGTCCACAGTGCCACGAATTGCTGCAGTATGAATATGTACGCCATCATCATATTGGCCGCGCTGCGTGCCCTAATTGCGGCTTTAGCTCTCCAAAGGCTAAGTATGAAGCGAAGCTGGAAGCAGAGGCGCTGGTGCTGGAGGGGACAAGCTACCGTCTGATGGGGGACAGTCTTTTTAATGCTTATAATTTATTAGGCGTGATTGCTCTTTTAAGAGAGCTTGGCATGGAACGCGAAAAGATAGAAGCTTCGCTGCAGAAGCTGAAGATTGTGGAGTCGCGGTATTCCAGTGAGAAGATCGGCGAAATAACCGTTGTGACGCATATGGCGAAGGGGAAAAATGCGGTTGCCTGTTCCTGTGTATTTGACTATGTCCGCAAGGAGCCGGGGACAAAAGAGGTTATTTTGGCGCTCGATGATTATTTTGACCGTAAAGGTTCTTCTGAAAATATATGTTGGTATTATGATACGGATTTTGAGTTTTTGAATGACGCTTCGATTAAAAGGATTATTGTGGGCGGCGTGCGTGCGCAGGATATCAAGCTGCGGCTTTTGATTGCCGGCGTGCCGGAGGAGAAAATTGTCTGCAGTCATTCGGAGATGGATACGCCCGGGCTTTTGCAGCTGGATGCGGATGCAGTCTATATTTTGCACGAGCTGTATTTGACGGCTGCCGCGATGACGATTCGGGAGCAGGTCAAAGCAAGGCTGCACGAAAAAGAAGGGAGTCAGAGCCATGCAAATTGAAATTTTATACCCTTCTTTTGCCAATCTGTACGGAGAAGCAACGGCGGTGCGCTATTTAACGCAGTGCCTTCCAGAAGCGGAAATCATTCGTACAGAGCTGGGGCAAATACCGGCTTTTGTCAAGGAAAAAGTGGATATGGTGTATATGGGTGGCATGACGGAGGATCAGCAGGAGCTGGTGATTCGGGAGCTACAGCCCTATAAAGCTCGCATAGAAGAGCTGATTGAGCAGAATACGGTATTTCTGATGGTGAGCAATGCGCTGGAAATCTTTGGCCGTTATATTCAAAAAGAGGATGGTACAGAGATAGAAGCACTGGGATTGTTTGAAACGTATGCGAAAAGAAATATGACCATGCGTTATAACTCGCTGGTGCTGGGCCAGATGGAAGGCTTTAAGCTGCTTGGCTATAAATCGCAGTTTTCTCATTCCTACGGCGATAATACAAATGAGTTTTTGTTTGAAACAGAGCGCGGAGCGGGAATCAATCCGGAATCCAAGCTGGAGGGACTGCGGCGCCGTAATTTTATGGCTACCTATCTGCTGGGGCCGCTGCTGGTGTTAAATCCAGCGTTCATGAGGTATCTATTGGGGCTTTTAGGCATAAAGGAGTGCCGCCTGCCTTATGAGGATACTATGCAAGAAGCGTTCAATAGGCGGCTGGCCGAATTTGAAGACCAGAACACCCGCTATTGATATAAAAAGGAGGTTATTTATTATGAAACAAAAAGAAATCTTCGAGACTTATGAATCCGAAGTACGTTCTTATTGTCGTAATTTCCCTGCCGTTTTTGCTACGGCCAAGGGTTCCGTTATTACAGATTGCGACGGGAATAGCTATATCGACTTTTTCAATGGCGCGGGTGCTCTGAATTATGGTCATAATAACGACTATATTAAAGGCAAGGTAGTGGATTATCTGATGAGCGACGGGATCATGCATGCGCTTGACATGATGACCTCGGCAAAGGGTGAGCTGATTCAGTTCATGGAAGAAAAGATCTTGCAGCCGCGTGGCTTGGACTATAAGATTATGTTTCCTGGTCCGACTGGTACTAATGCGATTGAAATGGCGCTGAAGCTGGCGCGCAAATATACTGGACGCCGTACCATTTGGGCGCTCATGGGAGCGTTTCATGGGATGACGCTGGGAGCTTTGGCGTTAACCAGCGATCAAAACAGCCGCAAGGGCGGCGGGATTCCGCTGGAGAATACCGTGCATATGCCGGCTCCGTATATGTTTCCTGAGCTTGATACGGTTCAGTATATGGAGGCTGTTTTGCAGGATGATCATTCCGGAATCGAAAAACCGGCAGCGATCATTGTGGAGACCACACAGGCTGAGGGCGGCATTCAGGTACTTCCTACGGACTATTTACAAAAACTGCGTGCATTTTGTGATAAGCATGAAATTTTGCTGATTGTGGATGATATTCAGGTGGGCTGTGCGCGGACTGGTACCTTCTTCTCCTTCCAGCGTGCCGGCATCGTTCCTGATATTGTCTGTCTTTCAAAATCCATCGGTGGTTATGGCTTCCCCTTTGCGCTGACGCTAATCAAACCGGAGATCGACTGCTTCAACCCCGGTGAACATAACGGAACTTTTCGCGGCAATCAGCTTGCTATGGTGGCTTCTAAAGCCGGCATGGAATTTATGCTGGAGGCAAAGGTAGAAGAAGGCGTTCAGGAGAGAGAAGAAATTATTCGTTCTTTCTTAGAGGAAAAGATTGCTGGGCCCGGCCGTGAGATCCGCGGTATCGGATGCATCTGGGGAATTGACGTAGGCACAGGAGAACGCTCTAAAGCCGTGATCCGCGAATGCTTCAAAAACGGCCTTATTTTGGAAAGAGCAGGACGTGATGACAGCGTAGTTAAGGTAATGCCCTCGCTTGTTATTGAAAAGGAACTGCTGGTAAAGGGTCTTGAAATTCTGAAGCAGAGCATGGATACCGTATTAAATGATTAAAGCAAGAGAGAACCTTTCTGAGGATAAATCAGAAGGGTTCCTTTTTTATTTGCGAAAGCGAAAGACTCAACTCCGGGAGGTCCGTCCCTATATGCGCATACCCCGTTATGAATTTTCTGATTTTAAGTTTTAACGTGCCTTTGCCTGATTTTGCACGTTATACCCTCGCTCTGTTTTTTATTTCAACTGAGCAAAAAATGAGTTTTCCCCGTTGAATTTGATAAATCTTCATGTGCTTAACGGAGAAAATCCCGCTAATGCCCCGTTATATTCTGTTTTAGAGTCCCCAGCTAACGTGCTTAACTCTTTCAATGCACGTTAAAATGACATGATATGTAAATTGGTAACGCCAAAAATCACAAATTCCCATTGACAAATCAAAAAGAAAGGTTTAAACTAACAATTGAACAGATGTTCAATTGTTAGTGTTTTCAATTGTCTAAGAAAGGGAAAGCAAAATGATTACGAAAAAGTATCGTATGGAAAATTTGGGCTGTGCCAATTGTGCGGCAAAGATGGAAAATAAAATCAATGCGCTTCCGCAGGTGCAGGAGGCGACTCTTGCCTTTGCAACGAAACAGCTGCGCGTGACAGCCGAGGATCCGGATTCTTTATTAGAAGAGATGCAGGCCATTGCAGCATCAATAGAATCAGCGGTTGTCATTCGTCCGTGGAGCAGGGGAAAGGGTCATGATCATGAGCATGCAGAATGCGGCTGCGGCCACCACCATGATCATGAGCATGCAGAATGCGGCTGCGGCCATCACCACGATCATGAGCATGCGGAGTGCGGCTGCGGTCACCACCATGATCATGAACATGAGCACCACCACGAACACGACCATCATCATGACCATAGCCATAGCCAAACGCATGACCATGGCCACGATCACGAGGAAATAGATGTCAAATGGGTGATTATCGGTGCTGTGCTTTTTGTGATAAGCCTGATTCTGGAGTGGTGTACAGGCATAGAGGCTGGCAGCAGCCTGGAGTGGGGTTCCATCTGCATAGCACTGCTGATGATAGCGGCCTATATCATCTTAGGCAAAGAAATTATCTGGGCGGCTGTCAAGGGCATTGGGCACGGACAGATTTTTGATGAAAACTTTTTAATGAGTATTGCCACACTGGGAGCAATCGGCATCGGGGAGTATGCCGAGGCAGTGGGCGTTATGCTTTTCTTTAGAGTGGGAGAATACTTTGAACATAGAGCAGTAGAAAAGAGCCGCAGTGCAATTATGGAAGCAGTCGACATGCGGCCTGAAATGGTGCAGCGTGTAAAAGGCGAAGAAAGTGAGCTAATCCCAGCAGAAGAAGCACAGAAAGGGGATATTGTGATGGTTCGCCCCGGCGATAGGATTCCGCTGGACGGTACGATAGTCGAAGGAGAGACGCAGATCGATACGTCGCCCGTTACCGGAGAGCCAGTACCGATGAGCGCCAAAATCGGCGATGCAATCCTTTCCGGCTGCATCAACAACACAGGGCTGATTCAGATCCAGGTAGAAAAGGTCCTAGAAGAATCCATGGTAACTCGCATTTTAGAATCCGTAGAAAATGCGGCCGCCAGCAAACCGCAGATGGAACGGTTCATCACGCGTTTTGCCAAGATCTACACCCCCATCGTGGTGGCAATTGCCCTGCTAACAGCCATCATTCCGTCTCTTATAAGCGGCAACTGGGGCTACTGGGTCTATACAGCGCTCACCTTCCTAGTCATCAGCTGCCCCTGCGCAATGGTGCTTAGCGTACCGCTGGCCTTCTTCTCCGGCATCGGCAGCGGCTCACGCAAAGGGATCCTTTTCAAAGGAGGAACCGCGCTGGAGGCCCTGACAAAGATCAAAGCAGTTGTCATGGATAAAACAGGCACCATCACACAAGGAAATTTCGTAGTACAGAGCATTCATTCCTTTGGGGCATGGGATACCAAGCAGATACTGGAAGCCGCCGCCGTTTGTGAAGGTGCGTCCACGCATCCCATTGCCCGCAGCATCTTAAAAGAGGCAGAGCAGCAGCTGGAGATGCTTCCGGCCGCGCCGGAAAGTATTGAAGAGATCGCCGGAAAGGGAATCAAAGCCCAGTATGACGGCAAGGAACTGCTGTGCGGCAATGACAAACTGATGCAGGCCTATGGCATCGGGCTTCCCAGTGAGCAAGGTGCCTACGGCACCCATGTGTATGTAGCGGTAGACGGTGATCTGGCAGGAGAAATTTTGATTGCGGATACGATCAAAAAAGAGGCGGCATCAGCGATTCATAAGCTGCGTGAGAAGCATAAGCTGACGGCTATGCTGACGGGGGATGCGAAGCAGAGTGCGCAGGCTGTGGCGGATACCGTGGGTGTGCAGCAGGTGCGGGCTGAGCTTTTGCCGCAGGATAAGCTGACGGCGCTGCGCGAGATTCGCGAGCAGGAGGGCGGCGTGATGTTTGTAGGGGATGGCATTAACGATGCGCCGGTGCTGGCAGGAGCCGATGTGGGCGCGGCGATGGGCAGCGGTTCTGATGCAGCGATTGAGGCGGCGGATGTTGTGTTTATGACATCGAGCGTGGAGGCCATTCCTCAGGCGATTGATATTGCAGAAAATGCGATGCGGGTGGCTAAGCAGAATGTGATCTTTGCGCTGCTGGTGAAGGTGGCCGTGATGGCGCTGGGCCTCGCCGGGATTGCTAATATGTGGCTGGCAGTATTTGCTGATAGCGGCGTTGCACTGCTATGTGTGCTTAATTCGATTCGGATTTTGAGAAAATAAGAATTTCAAATGAATGACAGGGCTTTCTGCACTTAGATTTTCTAGGAGCGGAGAGCCCTGTTTTGATGTTGTCAAGAAAGGGGAAATCTCTTATAATGATAGAAAAAGTAAAATGAGGAGGTAGTGAATATGAAAACAATCTGCGGGCTGGACTGCCATGAATGCGGAGGATTAGAAAATGGCTGTAAGGGCTGTGCAGAGACAAACGGGTGTCCGTTTGGAGGGACCTGCATGATTGCAGAGTGCTGTCGGCGCAAGGAGTGTGAGAATTTTGGACAGGCCTTTGCGGCTTCGTGCAAGCTTAAAGAACAGCTAATGGATGAGTTTAATGCGCTTGGCATTGAGGATATGGAAAAGGTTACGAGCCTAAACGCACTGTCAGGGGCGTATATCAATCTGCAGTATACGCTGCCAAGCGGGCAAAAGATTCGGTTTTGGGATGATGACAGGATCTATCTTGGCAATCAGATTGACAAGAAAAACAGCAGCCGGTGCTATGAACTGACGGCTGATGAGAATTATCTGCTGGTATGCGAATATGGAGAGGGTGGATCAGACGCGGAGATTATCGTGTACCGCAAACGGGCAAGCCGCTGATTTGTGCTATGAGGCATTTGTCAAGATTCTAAATGAAGGATATGTATGATCCTATATACATCAATATATACCTGCGATATGCATTATACATGCTTCAATTTTCAGAAAAAAATTGCGAATTAAAAGGCAAAATGATATAATACAGTTGTCTAAGTGTGACATATATTTAACAGATGCATGACGCGGTCACAATGAATATCATCCTATTAGATGGAAAAGGAGAACAGCATGAGTAAAGTAACAATTATTGGAGCCGGTGCGGTCGGCTCAACCATTGCCTATACGATGGTCGTCAACGGAATCGCTTCCGAGATCGTCATGATTGACGTAAAGGAAGAAAAAGCGCTGGGCGAAGCCATGGATATCCGGCAGGGGACACCCTTCTGCGCCCCCGTTTCAATCTATGCAGGCAGCTACCGCGATGCGGTAGGGTCGGACATTGTCATCATTACCTCCGGCGTAGCCAGAAAGCCGGGTCAGACCCGCATCGATCTGGCGCAGACAAACGTAGGCATCATCAAACAGATTGCGCCGGAAATTACGAAGTATGCCCCCAATGCTATTTACATTTTGGTCGCCAATCCGGTGGATATTTTAACATATGTGTTTACCAAGGTCAGCGGACTGCCTGAACGTCAGGTGATCGGCTCTGGTACGATTCTGGATACGGCCCGTCTGCGTTCTCGTCTGGCAGAGTATCTCTGCATCAGCCAGAAAAACGTCCATGCGTACGTGTTCGGCGAGCACGGCGATACATCGTTTATTCCCTGGTCCTTGGCCTCTGTTTCCAGTATTCGTTTGGATGATTACAGAAAAAGCATCATGGGCAATGAAGATGTGGGCATGGCGCCGGTATTTGACCGCGCTGAAATTGAAAAATACATGAGAACCTCCGGCGGCAAGATCATTCGCCGCAAAGGGGCTACCTTCTATGCGGTTTCCGTCTCCACCTGCCATATTGTCAAGAGCGTTTTAAGCAACAGCGATACGCTGATGACCGTTTCTTCCATGCTGCACGGCGAGTTTGGAATTGAAGATGTCTGTCTGAGCCTTCTGTCTATTGTAGATCGCACGGGTATCAAAGCTAAAATCACGCCAGGTCTTACTCCCGATGAGATTGAGCAGCTGCATCACAGTGCAGACAGCTTAAAGAGCGTCATTCAGCAGTTAGATATTTAATACATAAATTTAGGAGGAAAGTCCAATGGAATATCGGATTGAGCGAGATTCGATGGGCGAGATGCAGGTGCCGGCCGACCGGTACTGGGCTGCACAGACCCAAAGAAGCTTTCAGAATTTCAAAATTGGCGGAGAGCTGATGCCAAGAGAGATCACGCATGCTTTTGGGATCCTCAAAAAAGCAGCTGCCAGAGCCAACTATCAGCTCGGCAAGCTGGACGAAGAGAAGAAACAGGCAATTGAAAAGGCATGTGACGAAGTGATCTCCGGAAGCCTGAACGATCACTTCCCGCTGGTGGTGTGGCAGACAGGAAGCGGTACACAGTCCAATATGAATGCCAACGAGGTCATTGCCAACCGCGGCAATGAGATTGCCGGCAAAAAGCTGCTGCATCCTAACGATCATATCAACATGTCCCAAAGCTCAAATGACACCTTCCCCACCGCAATGCATATCGCAGCCGTGATCAGTATCGAAGATAAGCTGTTTCCGGTGATGGATCAGTTCGTTGCTACGCTGCGCCGCTTGGAGCAGGAAAATGACGATATCGTCAAGAGCGGTCGCACGCATCTGCAGGATGCAACGCCGATCAAATTTTCACAGGAAATCAGCGGCTGGCGCAACATGATCGAAAAAACAAAGGAGATGCTCGAAAAGGCTCTGCCCGGGCTCAAAGAGCTGGCGCTCGGCGGTACGGCGGTCGGCACCGGACTCAACACGCCGAAGGGCTTTGCCGAGGAGGTTGCCAAGCAGGTGAGCGAGCTTACGGGCAAAGCATTTGTCACAGCGGCCAATAAGTTCCATGCGCTGACCTCGAAGGATGATTTGGTATTCGCGCACGGCGCGCTCAAGGCGCTGGCTGCGAATCTGATGAAGATTGCCAACGACGTACGATGGCTCGCCAGCGGGCCGCGCTGTGGACTAGGCGAAATTCATATTCCCGAGAATGAGCCGGGCAGTTCGATTATGCCGGGCAAGGTAAATCCGACGCAGTGCGAATCCATGACGATGGTTGCCGTGCAGGTGATCGCCAATGATGTGGCTGTTGGTATGGCAGCTTCTCAGGGCAATTTTGAGCTTAACGTATTTATGCCGGTTCTGATTTATAATTTCCTGCAGTCGGCAAGACTTTTAGCAGAAGGGATGAGATCCTTCCATGATAATTGCGTGGTGGGCATTACGGCAAACAGAGAGAAAATGAAGCATAACCTTCATAATTCGCTGATGCTGGTAACAGCTCTGAATCCCTATATTGGCTATGACAACGCGGCTAAAACTGCTAAAAAAGCGTATAAAGAAAATATATCTCTCAAAGAAGCATGCATTCAGCTGGGCTTTTTGACAGAGGAAAAATTCGATGAAGTATTTCATCCGGAGGAAATGGTATGATTTTTAGTTATTACCCGGGATGTACCCTGAAAACAAAGGCAAAGGAACTGGATCTATATGCCAGAAAATCTGCTGAGGCTTTGGGTGTAACCATGGAAGAAATTCCGGATTGGCAGTGCTGCGGCGCTGTATATCCCATGGCCAGCGATGAAATTGCGACCAAGCTTTCGGCAGTGAGAGCGCTGCAAAGCGCTAAAGATAAAGGACAGGATCTGCTCACACTCTGTTCAGCCTGTCATCATGTGATCAAGAGAGTTAATCATGATCTGCAGACCAGAGACGATCTTCAGACTAAGATTGCCAATTATCTGGAGCTTGAGGAGCCCTATACCGGCGAGACCCATGTGCTGCATTATCTGGAGATGCTGCGCGATACGGTTGGCTTTGACAAGATTAAAGAGAAGGTTGTCAATCCTTTAAAAGGCAGGAAAATTGCCGCCTATTACGGCTGTCTGCTGCTGCGCCCCAGCGGCGTGATGCAGTTTGACAATCCGGAAAATCCGACGATCATGGAGGATTTTATCCGCAGTATCGGTGCTACGCCGGTGGAAACGCCTTACCGCAATGAATGCTGCGGCGGATATGTGAGTATGGAAAATAAAAAGCTGGCAGAGAAAAAGGTGGATGCGATTATCGGCTCCGCTATGGAAAAAGGCGCCGAGATGATCATCACGGCCTGCCCGCTTTGTATGTATAATTTAGATGCAAATGCAACCGAGCATAAGCTGCCGATTGTTTACTTTACAGAGCTTTTGGCAGAAGCGCTGGGCGTTAAATAAGGAGGATTGGATATGGAAAAGTATACGCAAGAGCAAATCCTCAGAATGAGCGGCGTGAATACCAGAAAATGTATGAAATGTGGCAAATGCTCCGGCACCTGTCCGGCCTATGATGAGATGGAATATCATCCGCATCAGTTTGTGGCCATGGTGGAAAACGGCGATATTGACGCGCTCATGCAGTCAAAGTCGATTTGGAACTGTCTTTCCTGCTTCGCCTGCGTGGAGCGGTGCCCAAGAAGCGTAGAGCCGGCCAATCTGATTGAAGCAGTACGGCTTGCTGTGATCCGCCGCCAGGGAGAGAATCACCTGAAGGCGGAGGAAGTTCCGGCTAAGCTGGAAGAGAAGCTTCCGCAGCAGGCCATTGTAAGTGCATTTCGTAAATACAGTAAATAACTGAGAAGGGTGGAAGTCATAAGTGCAGAAGATAGGCGTTTTTATTTGTCATTGTGGAACTAATATTGCGGCAACCGTTGACGTTGAGGCTGTCACCGAAGCGGTGAAAAGCGAGCCCGGCGTTGTTTACGCGGTGAACTATCAATATATGTGTTCCGAAAATGGTCAGGCGCTCATTAAAAAGGCAATTGCTGATTATGCTCTGACCGGCGTGGTTGTGTGCTCCTGTTCTCCCAGAATGCACGAAGCAACCTTCCGAAAGGCAGCAGAGTCCGCCGGCATCAATCCTTATATGGTTGAGATTGCCAACATTCGCGAACATTGCTCCTGGATTCATAAAGATAAAGTCGAGGCGACAGAAAAGGCCATTATTTTGGCCAGAGCCGCGATTGCAAAAGTACATTTGAATGCTCCGCTGATCGCAGGGCAGAGCGACGTAACCAAAAGGGCGCTGGTGATTGGCGGCGGAATCGCCGGAATCCAGACGGCGCTGGATATTGCAGAGGCCGGCTATGAGGTAGATATCGTAGAGAAATCTCCGACCATCGGCGGCAAGATGGCGCAGCTCGATAAAACCTTCCCCACCTTGGACTGTGCGGCATGTATTTTAACGCCTAAAATGGTGGATGCAAAGGCCAACGACAAGATCACGCTCTATACCTACAGCGAGGTAGAGTCGGTTAAAGGCTTTGTGGGTAATTTTGAGGTTGCCATCCGCAAAAAGGCACGCTATATCAACACAGATCTGTGTACGGGCTGCGGCGAGTGTACGACCAAATGTCCTTCCCGTAAGGCTAAAAGTGAATTTAATATGGGCCTGACCAACCGCGGCGCGATCTATATTCCGTTTGCACAGGCCATTCCGAATGTAGCGACCATTGACCCAGAGTATTGTATCCATATGAAGACCGGCAAATGCGGTCTGTGTGAAAAGGTTTGCTCTGCGCATGCTATTGATTTTAAGCAGCAGGATCAAATTGTGGAGCAGCGCTATGGCGCTATTGTGATGGCAACAGGCTTTAATCTGATCAATCTGGACAAATTCGATGAGTTTGGCTATTCTAAATATCCGGATGTTGTGACATCGCTCGAGTTTGAACGGCTGATGAATGCAGCCGGTCCTACGGAGGGCACGCTTTTGCGCCCGTCCAATCATGAGCATCCTAAAACACTTGTGTTTGTGCAGTGCGTAGGCTCTCGCGATACCTCCGGCTGCGGCAAGCCCTACTGCTCTAAGATCTGTTGTATGTATACCGCCAAACATGCCATGCTCGTCCGTGACAAATACCCGGATACCGAGGTATATGTCTTCTACATTGATGTGCGTACGCCGGGTAAAAACTTTGATGAGTTTTACCGCCGTGCGGTGGAGCAGTATGGCGTACATTATATCAAGGGTATGGTTGGTAAGGTAACCGATAAGGATGGCAAGCTGATTGTGCAGGGCTCGGATCTATTGAATAACAAGCAGCTGAAGATCGAGGCGGATCTGGTGGTGCTGGCAGCGGCGACGGAGCCGGATGCTTCGGCCAGAAATGTTGCCTCGATGCTGACCGCCAGCATTGATACCAATGATTTCATGACGGAAGCGCATGCGAAGCTGAAGCCGGTGGAAAGCCCGACGGCCGGTATTTTCCTGTCAGGTATGGCGCAGGGGCCGAAGGATATTCCGGAGACGGTTTCTCAGGCGAGTGCCTGTGCGGCTAAGGTGATTGGACTTCTGGCGAAGGATCATCTGGTGAATAATCCGTGTACGGCGCATTCAAATGAGCTGAAGTGTAACGGCTGCTCGAACTGCGAGAAGGTATGTCCGTATGGTGCGATTTCGTACATTGAAAAAGAGGTGAATGATCATGGCGTGCGTCAGGTGCGGCGGATTGCGCAGGTGAATGAAGCGATCTGTCAGGGCTGCGGCGCTTGTACCGTGACCTGCCCGTCTGGTGCGATGGATCTGAAGGGCTTTTCTACAAATCAAATTATGGCGGAGGTAGACGCGATATGTCGTTAAGCGAGAATAAACAAGAGTATAAGCCGCTCATTGTTGCGTTTTGCTGCAACTGGTGCAGCTATGCGGGAGCGGATTTGGCTGGCTCAAGCCGTCTGTCCTATCCGGCAGAGGTGAAGGTCATCCGGGTGCCCTGTTCCTGCCGTGTGAATCCGCTGTTTATCTTAAGAGCGTTTCAGCGGGGAGCTGATGGCGTAATCATCGCAGGATGTCATCCGGGAGATTGCCATTATACATCCGGCAATTATTTTGCAAGACGCCGGATGACGCTGCTGTTTAGCATGCTGGATTATTTGGGCATCGAGCGGGAGAGAACCAGAGTGGAATGGATTTCGGCGGCAGAAGGCGTGAAATTCTCTACGACCATGAATGAATTTGCAAAGACGATTCACGATCTGGGTGAAAATAAGAAATTAAGGGATCTGAGGTGCAAGAATGACTGATTTGATAAAACAGAAAGTCAGCGAGCTTTTGGAAGGCCAGAAGGCTGACCGGGTCCTGGGCTGGAAAAAGGGCGAGTTCTTCTATGATGAAACGCCGGCTGTGTTTACAGCGGAGCAGGGCCTGGAGGAATTGGTGTATGATGGCTTTTCGGCTCCTAATTTGAGCAAATATCTGATTCAGGAAAGCAAAAAGGAAGGCAAGGTTGCGGCGCTGCTGAAGCCCTGTGATACATATAGCTTTAATCAGCTGATCATGGAGCACCGCATCAACCGGGAGAATGTATATGTGGTCGGCGTGCCGTGCCGCGGCAAGCTGGATATCGATAAGATTCGCGCGCTGGGGATTAAAGGAATTCAGACCATCCGTGAGGAAGGCGATCAGCTGATCATCGATACGCTGTACGGTCAAAAGACGATTGCACGCAAGGATGCGGTCCTGGATCGCTGCTTCTGCTGCAAGGGCAGTCAGCATATGGTAGCCGATGAGGTGATCGAGTCAGACGCACCGGCATGGGAGCCGGAGGCTAACCGCTTTGAAATGGTGGAAAAGCTGGAAGCGATGACGCCGGACGAGCGCTTTGCTTTCTGGCGCGGAGAGCTTTCTAAGTGTATTCGCTGCAATGCTTGCCGCAATGTATGTCCGGCATGCTCATGCATTCAGTGTGTGTTTGATAATCCTGCTTCCGGCGTGGCCGCTAAAGCCAATGCCGATGAATTTGAAGAGAACCTGTTCCATATCATCCGCGCGTTTCATGTAGCGGGGCGCTGCACAGACTGCGGCGAGTGCTCACGGGTTTGTCCGCAGGGCATACCGCTGCATCTGCTGAACCGTAAATTTATCAAGGATATTGATGAGCTGTACGGAGAGTACCAGGCCGGAGCAGATCTGGAAGCGAAGGGACCGCTCACAGAGTATACAAAAACCGATGTCGAGCCCGGCATTGTGAGCGATACAGAGGCTCGCGCAGCATTAAAGAGAGGCGGTAAGTAAGCGATGATGAAAATAACGATAGATCGTTTGCCAAAGCTGTTTGCTGCCATGGCAGAAAAACGGGCGCTGTATATGCCGATTGAGAAGAATGATCAGGTTGAGTTTCATCGCTGGCATGAAGAGGCTCTCGTACGGCTTGACAAGCTGAATACCTTAAAATCGGCTAAGGATCTGTTCTTTCCGCAAACAGAAAATATGATGAAATTTAAAATGGAAGGGAAAGCGATTTCGGTAGAGGATAATCGCGACCCGGCTGAGCCCTTTGCCGTGTTTGGCGTTCGCGCCTGCGATGCAAAGAGTCTGGAAGTGCTGGATAAGGTGTTTTTGGCAGATCCGGTGGATACCTTCTATGAGGGACGCCGCGAAAATGGTCTGGTCATCACGATGGCCTGCCGTGAACCGGAGGAAACCTGCTTCTGTAGTGCCTTTGGCATCGATGCCGTGAATCCGGCGGGCGATATCAGCTGCTGGATGACGGATGAGCTGCTGTGCTGGCAGGCTAATACGGAAAAAGGAGTTTCCTTTACGGAAGAGCTGAAGGAGCTGTTTGAAGAAACGACCGCAGAGAATGAGGCTGCTGTGGAGACGCAGAAGCAGCAGGTTAAAGAAATTATGGAGCGGTTGCCGCTGCATGACCTGAATCTGGAAGGGTTCGACGGAGAGCATCTGCTTGAGAAGTTTGAATCTCCCAAGTGGGCCGAGCTTTCAGAGGCATGCCTAGGCTGCGGCACCTGTACCTTTGTGTGCCCTACCTGCCAGTGCTATGATATCCGTGATTATGATAACGGACATGGAATTCAGCGCTACCGCTGCTGGGATTCCTGCATGTATAGTGATTTTACGATGATGGCGCATGGTACGCCGCGTAAAACACAGCTGGAGAAGTTCCGTCAGCGCTTTATGCATAAGCTGGTGTATTTCCCGTCTAACAACGACGGCATGTACTCCTGCGTAGGCTGCGGCCGCTGTCTGGCAAAGTGTCCTATTTCGATGAATATTGTAAAAGTAATTAAAGCATTAGGAGGAGAGAGTCATGAGTGATAAGTTTGAGACCTTGATTCCTACGATTGGCGTGGTTACCGATGTGAGGATTGACACGCCGGATGTGAAGACGTTTCGGGTCAATACGCTTGACGGCGGCATTCCCTTTGACCATAAGCCGGGGCAGTGTGCTATGCTTTCGATTCCCGGCGTGGGAGAGGCCATGTTTTCCATTACGTCTTCCCCGACCAATACCGAATACAAAGAGTTTAGCATCAAAAAATGCGGCTGCCTGACGGACTGGCTTCATCAGATGGAGGTGGGGCAGCAGATTACGATTCGCGGCCCCTATGGAAATCCGTTTCCGGTGGATACTGAGTTTGTTGGAAAAGACCTGCTTTTTATCGCCGGCGGCATCGGCCTCGCGCCGCTGCGCTCGGTGATCAATTACTGCCGCCATTATCGGGACCGCTATGGCAAGATTGATATTGTATACGGTTCCCGGTCTAAGGATGATCTGGTAGATTATCAGGAGATCATCGAGGAATGGTGCCAGGAAGAAGGAGTCAACGTACATCTGACCATAGACAGAGAGCAGGAGGGCTGGGACGGCCATGTCGGATTCGTACCCAACTATGTTAAAGAGCTTGGCTTTGACACCAATAAAACGGCTATCATCTGCGGACCTCCGATTATGATTAAATTTACGCTGGCAGGGCTCGTGGAGCTTGGCTTTAAGAAAACGCAGGTCTATACGACCATGGAGCTTAGAATGAAATGCGGTATCGGCAAATGCGGACGCTGCAATATCGGCGATAAGTATGTCTGCAAGGATGGCCCTGTATTTCGCTGCGACCAGTTAGATGAACTTCCTAACGAATATTAATATGGAGGAAAAGAAAAGAATGGAAGAAATGGTAAATGTATTTTTATTCGGTAAGAAATATTCCGTGCCTGCCAATCTGACAATCATGGGAGCGATGGAATATGCCGGTTATCAGCTGGTGCGCGGCTGCGGCTGCCGCAACGGGTTCTGCGGTGCATGCGCCACAATTTACCGTATCAAGGATGACCGTGATCTGCATGCATGCCTAGCTTGCCAGACAAAGGTAGAAAACAATATGTATGTGGCAACGCTGCCCTACTTCCCTCTGGTAAAGGAAGTGTATGATATTCAAAAGGTAACGCCCAACGAGCAGATTATGATGCAGCTTTATCCGGAAATCTATAGTTGTATTGGCTGTAACGCCTGCACCAAGAGCTGTACACAGAGTCTTAACGTGATGCAGTATATCGCTTACGCGCAGCGCGGCGAATTTGAAAAGTGTGCAGAGGAATCCTTTGACTGTATCATGTGCGGCGTATGTTCTTCTCGCTGTCCGGCTAAAATTTCCCATCCGCAGGTTGCCATTTTGGCAAGACGCCTGACCGGTAAGTATTTAATGCCGGAAGCAGCGCATCTGACGAATCGCGTAAAGGAAATTGAAAACGGCGATTTTAATCAGATGCTCGAAGATTTGATGCAGAAGCCGATCGAAGAGATCAAAGAGCTTTACAATACCAGAGAGATTGAACAATAAGGAGGGAAAGCCGTGTATACATCAGATACCATGCTGGAATCGATCAAAAAGGTAGAAGCAACTCGGCCTAGCCGCCTCGGCGTATTGCCGGAGCGTATGACGGCCGATGAAAAGGAGGCGCTGCTGAGTCAGTATCATCCGGACTATAAAGAAGATGGATTTTCTGTTTTACAGGTAGGCCCTAATAAAGGAGAAAAAGTACCTTCTGAGCTGGCAGCACTGCTGCAGGCCAATAGCCGTGTCAAGGATTTAGAGATTGATCTTGCAAAGCCTGATTATGACGTGGATGTTTTGATTATTGGCGGAGGCGGAGCGGGTGCTTCTGCTGCGATTGAAGCCAATGAGAATGGCGCTAATGTCATGATTGTCACCAAGCTGCGGATTGGGGACGCAAATACAATGATGGCAGAGGGCGGGATTCAGGCTGCTGATAAAGAAAATGATTCTCCTGCGATTCATTATTTGGATGCGCTGGGCGGCGGACATTATGCGAATAAACCTGAGCTTTTGAAGAAGCTGGTTACGGAAGGCCCCGGCGCTGTTAAATGGCTCAATGAGCTGGGTGTAATGTTTGATAAAGCACCCGACGGAACCATGATCACAACACATGGCGGCGGTACGTCTCGCAAAAGAATGCATGCGGCAAAGGATTATTCCGGAGCAGAAATCATGCGCACACTGCGCGATGAGGTATTAAACCGCGGCATTCCGGTGGTTGATTTTACGGCGGCCATCGAATTGATTAAGGATAAGGAAGGCAAAGCGGCCGGCGCTGTGCTGCTCAACATGGAAACCGGAGATATTCTGGTGGCAAAGGCAAAGACAGTTGTCATCGCGACAGGAGGAGCAGGACGTCTTCATTATCAGGGCTTCCCCACCTCCAATCACTATGGAGCGACAGCCGACGGACTCATTTTGGGATACCGCGCAGGCGCGAAGCTGCTGTATGCAGATACACTGCAGTATCATCCGACAGGCGCTGCGTATCCGTCTCAGATTTTGGGCGCATTGGTTACAGAAAAGGTACGCTCTCTAGGTGCACAAGTGCTGAATAAAGATGGAATTGCTTTTGTTCATCCGCTGGAGACGCGTGACGTAGAGGCATCGGCCATCATCCGTGAGTGCCAGGAAAATGACGGCGGTCTGGAAACCGGCGAAGGCCTGGCCGTATGGCTGGATACACCGCTGATCGAAGAGATCCACGGCGAAGGCACGATTGAAAAACGGATCCCGGCTATGATGAGAATGTTCGGCAAATATGGAATTGACATCCGCAAGGAGCCCATTTTAATTTATCCGACGCTTCATTATCAGAACGGCGGTCTGGAGATCAGTGCAGATGGACAGACCAATATAGAAAACCTGTATGTAGCAGGCGAGGCGGTGGGCGGTATTCACGGCCGTAACCGTCTGATGGGCAACTCACTGCTGGATATTATCGTATTTGGCCGCAATGCCGGACAGCAGGCAAGTGCAAAAGCAAAGCAGACCACAGTGGGCGAGCTGACGCTGGAGCATGTGCAGAAGTTTGCAGAAGAGATGCAAGAGGCTGGGATTGACAGCAATATTGTTTCTCCCAAATTACTTCCAAATTATACGCATCAAAAAGATATCTAATATCAATAAAACCGCCTCACAGCGAAATCCACTAGGCGTGAGGCGGTTTTGCACTGCCTTTAATGGGCAGTGCCGCAATATAGGATAAATACGAAACTATCATGGGAGAAAACGAAAATGAGTTCATTGTTAGCAATATTTTTGATCATAGCAACCGGCTATCTATTGGGGCGGATCAGAATTAAAGGTCTGGATCTGGGGTCTGCCGGCGTGCTGTTGATGGCGCTGGTGTTTGGCCATTTTGGCGTAGAGGTTCCCAAGATCATTCAGGATTTTGGACTAGTCTGCTTTGTAACCTCTGTCGGCTTTATTGCCGGCCCTAAGTTTTTCCGCAATTTCAAAGCGAATGCAACTTCCTATGTGCTGCTAGGACTGGCCATCATCCTTTCCGGCGCCATTGCCTGCGCAGTGATTATTAAGCTTTGCGGCGTACCCGCGCCGCTGGCCACCGGCCTGATGACGGGCTCTCTGACGAGCACGCCCGGATTGGCGGCGGCTATAGAAGCAGCTGGTGAAGCTAAGGATATGGCTTCCATTGGCTATGGCATTGCCTATCCCTTTGGCGTAATTAGTGTGGTATTTTTCGTGCAGCTGATGCCCCGTTTCTTGAAGGCCAATATGGATGAGGAGAGAAAAAAGATGGAAGCAGCCTCCACTGTGACGATCAAGCCCTATACCGGACGCCTTTTCGATATCGAGCCGGATGGCTTTTTTGCCTTTGCCGCTGCAGTTGTAGTAGGCTTATTGCTTGCTAAAATTACGATTCCGCTGCCCGGGGGCGCTTCGTTCTCTTTGGGAACGTCGGGCGGCCCATTGATTGCCGGTCTGATCTTCGGCCATTTTGCCCATATTGGTCCTGTGAATATTTCAGTGAATAAAAAGCTGCTTGAAAATCTGCGAGAGCTCGGCCTCATTTTATTCCTGCTGGGAGCAGGTGTGAGTGCAGGAGCCGGTTTTGTAGAGATTCTGAAAGAGTACGGCGCTGTGCTGTTCCTGGAGGGCGCTGTGATGGCGCTTGTGCCCATGATCGTCGGCTTCTTTATAGCCAGAAAGCTGCTGAAACTGTGTTTATTTAATTCTCTGGGATCTATCTGCGGCGGTATGACCAGCACGCCGGCGCTGGGAACGCTGATCCGCGTTACCAAGAGCGATGATGTAGCTTCAGCATATGCGGCGACCTATCCGGTGGCATTAGTAGCGGTTGTATTAGCATCCCAGTTTATCGTTATTTTATTTGGATGATATGAAGGGTGAGTAAAAGCTTTGATCCAGTACCTGTCTTATTGATAGGTACTGGATTTTGTTTTGCATGCTGGTATTGATTCAAACATGAAGTCGATCAGCCTGCAGGCATGTCAATATCAATCTAAACACGGTTTTGACCGGTCTACAGGCCGCTCTCTGTTTACATATTTAAAAGGCTGCGTTCCATGCCTCCGAGAAAGAAAAGCGCTGCGGATGCAGGAAGGTCTTGATATGGCGGAAATCATCGATATAAGGAGGGGTGGGGCAGCCATTTGTAAAATTTTGCGGCGCCTTCTGAGCGCTTAAAGAGATGAACTCACAGGGATACGCATGTGTAAGCTCACGAAGCGCTTGATTGAGAGGAGAATCCTCTGATTCGCCGTATACGCTGAGTACATAAATCTGGCAATGCGGCAGGTGGAGCCTCAGCTCAGAAAGCAGCTTTTGATACGAGGCAATAAATGCAGAACACGAAAAATCAAGTGCGGAGCGCTCGTCATCTCCAAAGCTGAGAAAGAGCTTGGTAGGTGCTAATGGGTATACGCAGGTGGACAGGCAGGAAATCGCATCCTCGATGTGAAGTCCTGGCAGGCTGCGTTTAAATAAAGTCTGTGACACGCCATAATCTTCTTTTAGCTCATAGAGCGGAAATTGATCCAGATAGGAAGATCCAAAGAACAAAATTTGACCGGGAGAAGCAAACTGATTCAAATAATTATATCGTTCCAGAATGGGAGTAAATGAAGCATTCATGCAATCGCCTCCTTAGCTTTAGCTTGCTTCGCCCGCTGCAGATCCAGCGCATGGTTGCGGAAATATAGGATCAGATCACAGCTGACAACCAACAGGTTAAAGAAATAGATAATCAGCACATAATTGATATTGCCGGCTAAGAGCTTTCCACCGATACCGCAGATGTAGCCAATCCAGATGGCCAGCAGAAAGACTAAGCTTTTTCCATTAGTGGTACGAGCCTTGAAGGATTTGTATACCGAGATAGGCCAGGAAAGGCCAAAGCAAATAATCATCATTGTTTCTAAAATTTGACTCATGGTAGGAGCCCTCCTTGTGTTTGTTTTATGCTGTCAGTATACGCTTGACAATGAATCACGTCCAATATATAATGACTATATTTATCAAAAAGGATAATTATAGATCTATAATTCATAACATTGATATTATCAATAAAAAGAGGGCAGAAGAAAATGGAACTTTCACAGCTTCGATATTTTTACGTTGCCGCGCAGCACGAGCATATTACAAAAGCGGCACAGGAGCTTCACATTGCCCAGCCGGCGCTCACGCAGGCGATTCAGCGGCTGGAGAGAGAGCTGGGCGTTCCGCTTTTTGAACGAAAGGGAAGAGGGATCACTCTCAACGCGTATGGCACGCTATTAAAAAAGCGTCTGACAGAAGTATTTCTGATTTTAGACCAGCTGCCGCATGAAATGAAAGAAATCAGCCAGCAGCGGGAAAAAAATATCCGCTTCAATGTGCAGGCAGCCTCTACGCTGATGGTAGAGCTGCTGATTGCCTATAAAAAGCTGCATCCCGAGGTTAATTTTCAGCTAGTGCAAAACACGGGCGAGGATCATAGCTGCGATCTCTGTGTCACTACGGTGCCCAGCGGCCTAGAGGATGCACAAGAAGAGGGACTGATCCTGACGGAGCAAATCTGTCTGGCTGTTCCAGTGAGCTGCGCATATGCAAAACGCAGCAGCCTGCATTTAGAAGAAGTGATGAATGAAAGCTTTATCAGCTTAAGCCATGAAAAGCCGCTCCGGTCCATCTGCGACAGGATCTGTATGTCAATCGGCTTTCTGCCGCGGATTATCTTTGAAACAGAAAACCCAACGGTCTTTCGCGATATGATTGGCGCGGGATTGGGCGTGGGATTCTGGCCGGTGCATTCATGGGGGACACTAGCCAGCAAGGAGGTTACGCTGGTGCCTCTGGACAATCCATTCTGCAAACGCGATATCATTGTGCAGCGGTTAAAGCCGGAAGCCGAGCTGGGATGGTACGCTAATGATTTTTATCAGTTTATTTTTCATCATTTTCAGTCTTTGCACGAATCATGAAGGGAGCCATATCTTATGCGCATCACAAACTGCAAGACCAATCATCTGACCAATCCGCTTGGCTTTGATTTATCCAATCTGCGCGTATCCTGGATCGTCACGGAAACGCATTCTCAAAAACAGGCATGGGCCCGTATACGCGTAGCGCTTACGCCGGATATGGAGCCGCTTCTGTATGATTCAGGAGAAGCCTGCGAAGCCTCCTCACTGGCCTTTCCGATTGATTTGAGTCTGCAGCCCCGCACGCGGTATTACTGGACCGTGCAGGTAATGGCTGAAGGAGGAGAAACAGCGGTCAGCGATGTAAACTGGTTTGAAACAGCCAAGCAGGAAGAGGCGTGGCAGGCGTCATGGATCACAGCACCGGAGCTGTCAACCGAGAATCCCGTTTTTACCCGCAGCTTTACGCTGCCGGCCGATACCGTCAGCGCCCGCATCTATGCTACGGGGCTCGGCGAGTATCAGCTCTATCTTGACGGGCAGAAGGTCGGCCGCGAATATCTAACGCCCGGCTGCAACCATTATGATGCCTGGATACAATATCAAACCTATGAGGTTCAGCTCGCGGCAGGAGAGCACCAGCTCGCCATTGCACTAGGAAATGGCTGGTATAAAAGCCCGATGGTATCGCCAACGACGGACTGCATATACGGCGATACATTAAAGGCGCTGCTCGAGATGCACGCACAGCTGGAGGATGGCAGTACATGGGTGCTTGGCACCGATGAAAGCTGGAGCGCGCAGGCCGGTCCCATCACTTTTAATACGATTTATGACGGCGAGGTTTTAGAGCCGTCCGCCGCAGGCGGCAAACAGACCGCGGCTGCCGTTTTGCCGGAGGATTTTCAGAAACTGACGGCGCGGTGGTCGCTGCCGGTGGTGGTCAAGCAAGAGCTGACGCCAAAGGAAATCCTGCATACGCCGGCAGGAGAAACCGTATTGGATATGGGACAGAACTTTTCCGGCTTTATTCGGTTTCGCTGTAAAGAGCCTAAAGGAACAAGGATTCACCTGCAGTACGGCGAGGTTTTGCAGGATGGAAATTTCTATAATGAAAATCTGCGCTCTGCTAAAGCAGAGTACATTTATGTTTCAGATGGCACGGAGCGCATCATAGAGCCGAGCTTTACCTTTTATGGATTTCGGTATGTAAAGGTCGAGGGCTTTGAGGAGCCGCTTCGGGCAGAGGATTTTACAGGCTGCGTGCTGCATTCTGATCTGGAGATGACAGGACAGCTTTCAACAGGGCATGCTAAGGTCAATCAGCTTATTTCTAATGTAGTCTGGGGTCAGCGGAGCAATTATGTGGACGTACCGACGGATTGTCCTCAGCGTGATGAACGACTGGGATGGACGGGAGATACGCAAATTTTTGCAGGCGCTGCCTGCCTGAATATGGATAGCTATGCATTTTTGAATAAGTATTGTCATGATCTGTATACGGTGCAGCAAACGCTGGGGCATGTGACGCATGTGGTTCCGCCGTTTACGCTGCGGGGCGTGACCTGCAGCGCATGGGGGGATGCGGCGACAATTGTGCCGTGGACGCTGTATCAGTATTATGGGGACCGCAGCATTTTGCAGCAGCAGTATGAGAGCATGAAGGGCTGGGCGGACTATATTTACAGCCGGGATGAGGCGAGCGGCGGCAAGCGTCTGTGGCAGGGCGATTTTAGCTTTGGCGACTGGCTGGCGATGGATCATGAGAATCCGCAGGAGCGGGCGCATGGAGGGACGGATCCGGATTATATTTCGAGCGCGTATTATTATTATTCGGTGTCGTTGGTAGCGAAGGCAGCGAAGGTGCTGGGAAAGGAAGCGGATCTGCGGCATTATGAAAAACTGGCCGAGGAGATCCGCGCGGCGTTTAAGCATGAATTTTTTACTGGTAGCGGCCGGCTGGCGGTGACGACGCAGACTGGCTATGTGCTGGCGCTTTTTTGGGGCTTGGCGCCGGAGGAAAGCAGGCCTAGGCTGATCCGTGAACTGAAGAAAAAGCTGCAGGATAATGGCGGCTATTTGAAGACTGGATTCGTGGGTACGGCGTATATCTGCAAGGCGCTTTCTGAAAATGGCCTTGAGGATCTGGCATATGGACTGCTTTTAAATGAAGAGTCGCCGAGTTGGCTCTATGCCGTGAATTTGGGAGCAACGACCATCTGGGAGCGCTGGAATTCGATGCTGGCAAATGGCAAGGTCAACGGGACGGACATGAACTCGTTTAATCACTATGCTTATGGAGCGGTGATCGAATGGATGTATCAATATATGGTAGGACTGCGGCCGTGTGAAGGCGGCGAGGGCTTTAAAAAAGTGATCATTGCCCCGCAGATTGATGAAAGAATCGGCAGGCTGGATATGAAATACCGGTCGGCGGCCGGCCTCTATGAGGTGCATTGGCAGCTGACAGGGGCGGATTTGAAAGTGAAAATTTGTGTTCCCTTTGATGCAGAAGCGGTCCTGATTTTGCCTGGTGACGCAGAGAAAAGATATCTGCCGGCAGGAGAATACGAATTTACACAGACATATTTTAGAAAAAAGGAGAAGCTATGATTATACTCATTGCAGGTGCGTCCCATACAGGAAAAACGGCGTTTTCTCAAAAGCTACTTGAGAAGTATGGATATCCGTATCTTTCCATTGATCATCTGAAGATGGGGTTGATCCGCAGTCATCAGACAACTCTGACGCCAATGAGCGACGATGAGGCTCTGACAGGATATTTATGGCCGATTGTCAGGGAAATCATCAAAACTGCGATTGAAAATGATCAGAATTTGATTGTGGAGGGCTGCTATATCCCTTTTGACTGGGAGAAGAGCTTTGATGAGGAGTACCGGAAGCATATTCGCTATCGCTGCCTGGTTATGAGTGAGGATTATATCAGAGCGCATTATGATGAGATTAAAAAGTATGCCAGTGTGATTGAGGACAGGGGAGAAGATGAGGACTGCACGCTGGAAGGAGTACTTTGCGATAATGCGCAGACTCTGAAAATGTGCCGGGAGCATAATGCAGATTATATTTTAATCGAGGATGCCTACTGTGTTGACTGGGATCTTGAAAATAATGAATAATTTTAAGAAAAAAGGGGTTGACATAGGGGATAAGATGTGGTAAATTAGATAAGCTGACTCGAAAGAGCGGCGTGGACATTGAAAATCGAACAGTGTAACATCTGAGAAGAAAAAACGTTGCTTTGCAAGCAAAGCAGCGAAGAAGAGAACGGTAAGAAAAGACCGGTCAATTC
>JAAWDX010000015.1 GCA_022794035.1 Lachnospiraceae bacterium
AAGAAAGGGAAGCGTGAAAAGGATGAAAAAGAGAGTAAGACAGTACCTGGCAGTGATGATGACGGTGATCATGCTGGTGACGAACTACGCGGGAGAGTTTGCGAGCGCGGCAGAGCGGCGGGACACAAGCAAGGCAAACGTGTACGTGTACGTGCAGGTAAATGGAACGATACCGGGACTGAAGGCGAATGATAATGATAAGGATGTGTGGTACACGCTCGGTAAGGTGGAGGCTGCAATCGGCAAGGTAGGCAGTACCAGCACGCAGGCACAGTCGTGGCAGGTAGAGGCTGCGCAGGATAAGCTGGATAAGATCAGCTGGCACGGGGATATGACCTGGGATAACAGGGCAGTGTTTAAAGAATATCTCAGCAGCATCAATAACTGGAGCCTGCACGGAGCAAGCGGAGCCAACGGGTATCCGAGCGTAAGCGGAGCGCAGTGGCACATGGACGGATATATCAACGTAGGGTATACGGTGGTGTATCACTATGGAATGGATGATATAGGCGGGAAGCCGGTGGCACAGGAGCTTGGCAAGACGTATCAGGAGCAGAGCGATTACAAAGAGGCTCCGGAGATCGTAGGGTATGAGCTAGATCATATCGAGCAGTGCCAGATCACATCCTTAGATCCTTCCCAGAACAAGGTGCATGTATGGTATAAAGAGAAGGTTACGATCGAGGTAAGCGGAAACAGCGAGAGCGTAGTGTATAACGGACAGAAGCAGAGCATCAGCGGCTACGCAGTAAGCGGAGCGCCGGAGGGCGTAAGTGTGAGCCTGAAGGCAGGCGTGAGAGCAGAGGCCCAGGGAAAAGATGCAGGGACGTATGCGATGGGGCTGAGCGAGGAGAGCTTTAACGTAGGCGGAGAGAATGCAGGAAAGTATGCGATCGAGCTCGTGGTCAAGGACGGAGCGCTGACGATCGGGAAGAGAAGCGTCACGCTGACATCAGAAGGCGCAGAGAGAGCGTATAATGGAGAGGCGCTGACAAATGAAACGGTAACAGTAAGCGGAGACGGGTTCATCGA
>JAAWDX010000016.1 GCA_022794035.1 Lachnospiraceae bacterium
CTGCCTCCTTCGGCTCTGAGACCGGCTCCTTCTATGCTCGCTGCATAGATTTTAAACGTTCCTGGCTCTGTCTGGATCTGATAATTGCTGCTTCCAGCCTTGATCTCAATCCTAAGATCATCTGTATAGGTCCCTACGCCTTCTGCTGTTGAGCTTCTCTTAACCTCAAGACTGCCAAGGCTCTCCTTGCTGTCTCCCTCTGCCAGGCTTCCCTCTGTGACCTCATAGTCAAACGCAGGATCTTCCTCTCCGTAGATCTTATACGCATCTTTTGCCTTAAGCGTAATCTCTCTCGGATGGATCGTAAAGCTATCCTCTGCTGTGATCGCTTCACAGTTTTCTGTTGCCGCCCATACGGCTCTTACCTTGTAGCTGCCTGCCTCTGTCGGCTTCTCGCTTACATATCCGCTCTCTCCCTGCTTCTGGTACTGCAGCTGCGGCTGCCCATAGTCTCCTCCGCTTACGCTGATCTCTTCTTCCTTCTGGGCCTCTCCATAGGTCCAGTCCTCCAGGCTCACGCTCCCGCTGTAGCTCTCTGCCTTACGGATGGTCAGCTGAGCCTCGATCCGGATCCCTTCATAGTTACCGGTAACGTCTCTGCCTTTTGCATCCACGATCCTTAGCTCATAGCCTTCTTCCAGCTCTGTATAGCTGCCGGCATCCGTTCCTTTGACCACAGCCCCTCTAAGGACGATCTGATCCTCTCCCTGCAGCTCTCCTGCTACCTGCTTGTTCTCAGCTTCTGCAACGATCAGGCTCTGCTCCTCGCCGGTGTACGCACTCTCCTTGCTGGCCGTAACCGTGATCGCTCCTGCCTTTTCTACCACCAGCTGTGCCTTCTCGTACTCGATCCTAAACTGCTCTGTTACATCCTTGCCGTCGATATCTGTGATCACTGGCGTTCCAGTGATCTCTACCTCATACGCTCCGGCATCCGTCCCCTTAGCTCCGGCCTCGATCCCGCTGATCGTATAGCTCTCTCCCTCATAAGAGAAGCTCTTTAGATCCTCCTGAAAGCCCTCTACGCTCTGCTCCGCTCCGTTATAGACTGCGGTAGCTCCGTTCGGCGTTAACCGGATCTCTAGCTTATCCTCTTCCGCCAGACCCGTTACCTCCAGCCTTCCGGGCTCGGTCGTGATCACATAGTTATTCGCATTTGTCCCTTCGCTCAGCTGATAGCGACTAATCCTGCTCTCGCTCTGTCCGACTGCTCTCTGGCTTCCTTCATAGCTTACGCTCACGATCCCGTCCTGCCCTGCAAAGGCTCCGCTTAGGTGATAGCTCTCTGCTGTAAGCGCATGGCCGTTATACACCTGCGTCCGGTCTTGCGGTTTGATCGTGATCGCGATCGGGGTAATCGTAAGACTTCCTCCCGTAAACGCTACGCTAAACTCCTTCGTTACGTCACGGCCTTCCTCGTCACGAATCACCATCTGGCTCTGATCTACTCTGCAGGCATAGGCGCCCCCGTTTACGATTACATCCTGCCCCTCTGCCTTTGCCGTGACCTTGCTGATCGTATAGGTCTTTTCGTTCTCTGCTGTAAAGCTCTGCTCCTCAAAGCACTCTACGCTCTGGCTCTCTCCGGTATAGACCCTCTCAACATCCTTCAGCTCTATCGTAACCTGATATTTGTTCGTACGCTCTGTTACTTTAAGCGTTCCCTCTTCTTCTGTGATCGCATAGTTATTAAGGTCCGTTCCTGCCTTTGCCTCATAGCTAAAGGGATTTTTGCTCTCTCCGGCCTCGACCTGTCTTCCGCTTGCCGTGCCGGTGATCCCTTCTTCCTTTACGAACCCTTCTCCTGTTACCGTATCATTTGTCAGCGCCTCTCCGTCATACTCCTTCTCGTCGCTTCCCGACCGGATCGTAACCGGTCTCTTTTCGATCGTAAGCTTGGCTCCGTCCTGCACCTCTACCTTAAACTGCTCTGTTACGTCATGGCCTTCGGCATCTTTTACCACAGGACTGCCGCTGACATTTACCAGATACTCTCCAGCATCCTTCCCTGCTGCGCCTGCACTCAGGCCGCTTACGGTATACACATGACTGTCTACTGTAAAGCGCAGCCTCTCAAATCCTGCTACGCTTTGCTCCTCTCCGGTATAGACAGCTGTTTTGCTCTCCGGCACTACCGTTATCTGATACCGCTCTTCTTCGCTTCGGTCTGTTACCCTTAGCATTCCTTCTACGGTTTCAATCGCATAGTTCTCTGCCTTTGTCCCCTTATTGAGGCTGTACTCGATGCTGTTCTTGCTGCTGCCTACCTGCGTCTGACTTCCGGTTGCGCGGTAGCTAGCTCCTTCTCCTTCGATGAACCCGTCTCCGCTTACTGTTACCGTTTCATTTGTCAGCGCCTCTCCATTATACGCTCTCTCTGCGCCTTCTGATGTCAGCGTGACGCTTCTCTTCCCGATCGTCAGCGCTCCGTCCTTGACCACGAGCTCGATC